>CAJMOV010000068.1 GCA_905215125.1 uncultured bacterium
ATTGATATCGACCAGTCACCCATCGGCCGCACGCCGCGCTCCAACCCCGCCACCTATACCGGCGTATTCGGCGACATCCGCGACATTTTCTCAAAAACGCAGGATGCGCGCGCGAGGGGATACGGCCCGGGACGCTTTTCCTTCAACGTCCGCGGCGGCCGGTGCGAGGCCTGCTCGGGCGACGGCCTCATTAAAATCGAGATGCACTTTCTGCCAGACATTTATGTGCCCTGCGATGTTTGCAAAGGCCAGCGCTACAACCGCGAAACGCTGGAGGTTCGCTACAAGGGCAAAAACATCCATGAGGTGTTGGAAATGACGGTAGAAGAAGCGGTCGCTTTCTTTGAAAACGTGCCCCGTATCCGAAAGAAAATCCAGACCCTGTACGACGTTGGCCTGGGATATATCAAGCTGGGACAGTCGTCGACGACGCTGTCGGGCGGCGAAGCCCAGCGCGTCAAGCTGGCGACCGAGCTGGCCCGTGCCGCCACAGGCCGCACCATCTATATCCTGGACGAGCCGACGACGGGGCTGCACATCTATGATGTGCACAAGCTCATTGAAGTTCTGCAAACCCTGGTCGAAGGTGGCAATACCGTCGTCGTCATCGAGCACAACCTCGACGTCATCAAGACGGCCGACTATATCATCGACCTTGGCCCGGAGGGAGGGAACCGCGGCGGACGTATCGTCGCACAGGGCACTCCCGAGCAGGTCGCCGCCGTCGAGGCCTCATATACCGGCCAATACCTTAAAAAGATTTTGAACAATCAAAAATAGCCTTTTCAAACGCCTGATTTTGGTTTAAAATAGAGGGGAAGAAAGAAACAAAATGCAGGAGGATGAAATGGACACTCCTAAGTTCAAACGTGTGCTGCTGAAAATCAGCGGCGAAGCGCTGGCCGGCGACAAAAAAATTGGTTTGGATTTTGACGTTGTCGACGCCGTCGCCAAAGCGATTAAGCAATGCGTCGATCTAGGCGTGGAAATCGGAATCGTAGTCGGGGGCGGGAATTTCTGGCGCGGCATCAAGGACGGCGGCGGCCGAATGGAGCGAACGCGCGCCGACCATATGGGTATGCTGGCGACTACCATTAATGCGCTTGCCCTGGCCGATGTGCTGGAGAAAAACGACGTGCAGGTCCGTGTACAGACCGGCATTGACATGAACAAAATTGCCGAACCATATATTCGGCTTAAGGCCATTTCCCATTTGGAAAAGGGCAGAGTGGTCATTTTCGGCTGCGGTACGGGCAACCCCTTCTTTTCCACAGATACGGCTGCCGCGCTGCGCGCCGCGGAAATCGGCGCCGACGTCATCTTGCTGGCGAAAAATATCGACGGCGTTTACGACGCCGATCCCAACAAGGTAAAAACAGCCCGCCGGCTGGAAAATATCACTTATTCGGAGATGCTCAGCCGCGGTCTGGCCGTTATGGATTCTACGGCGACGACGCTGTCCATGGACAACAATATCCCCGTCCTGGTCTTTGCCCTGAAGGATCCCGGCAATATTCGCCGTGTTATTCTGGGAGAAAAAATCGGCTCGTACATCGGAACGGAAGCCCATATAGAATAGAAAACGTAGGGAGGATCTATCATGAATCAACACTGTACCCCTTATCAGGAAAAGATGCAAAAGACCCTCGATGTGCTCAAGCACGAACTGACCACCATCCGCGCCGGCCGCGCAAATCCCAATGTTTTGGATAAGCTCACCATTGAATATTTCGGCTCCAGCATGCCGGTAAACCAGCTGGCGTCCATTTCGTCGCCGGAGCCGCGCGTGTTGGCCGTTCAGCCGTGGGATGCCGGCGCCCTCAAGGCCATTGAAAAGGCGATCCAGGCGTCCGACATCGGTATCAACCCGCAGAACGACGGTAAGGTTATCCGTCTTGTATTCCCCCAGCTTACAGAAGAACGCCGCAAGGATCTGATTAAAGGCGTCAAAAAGCAGGGCGAGGACGGTAAGGTCGCCATGCGGAATATCCGCCGCGACGCTTTAGACAAGTTTAAGGATATGAAAAAAAAGTCTGAGATCACCGAGGACGACCTTAAAATGCTGGAGAAAGAGATGCAGGATCTGACCGATAAATTCTGTAAGGAATGTGACAGCGAGACCGCGCGCAAGGAAAAGGAACTGATGGAAATCTAACGTCTTACGGCGGGCAAGAGGCGGCGGTAAAACGCCGCCTCGCTGTATGAAAAGGAGAATTCCGGGCAACACCAATAGAGAGAAAGTAGTCCGCTGGGGAGAGATGATATGGCATTGTTTGCGAGAAAAAAAGAGGTGCAGCTTGATAATGCGAATATTCCGCGGCATGTGGCCATTATTATGGATGGAAACGGCCGCTGGGCCCAAAAGCGCGGCTTGCCGCGTAAGGCGGGCCATTCGCCGGGCAGCGAAAATTTCCGCAGGGCAGCCGATACGCTGGCCCGCCTAGGGGTCGAATACCTGACCGTTTACGCTTTTTCCACGGAGAACTGGAAACGGCCGGAGGACGAAGTGACAGCTATCATGGGACTGTTGGATAAATACCTGCACGAATCCATCCGGGATATGCAGGAAAAGAACATCCGCTTGTACTTTTATGGCGACCTCACTCATTTCAGCCCGGAGCTTCGCCGGTTGATCGCTGAAACGGAGGTTATATCGGAAAAAACGACAGGGATGCGCGTCAACGTCTGTCTCAATTACGGCGGGCGGGATGAAATTATACGCGCCTGCCGCAGTTTGGCGTCCGACTGTCAGGCGGGCGCGATACGGCCGGAGGATATCAACGAGCAGACGTTCAGCGAGCGTCTTGACTCCGCCGGCGTGCCCGATCCCGATCTCCTCATCCGGCCGGGCGGCGAGCAGCGGCTGTCCAATTTCCTGCTGTGGCAGCTGTCCTACGCCGAATTCGTGTTCAGTGACGTCCTGTGGCCCGACTTTGGGGAGCAGGAAATCAGAGCCGCAATCGCGGAATACCAGCGGAGAAAGCGCCGCTATGGAGGGTTAGGATGAAAACCAGGGTAATTACCGCCGTTGTGGCCATCGTTATTTTTATTGCCGTTATTTATTTTATGCCCCCTGTCGCCGCTGTTGCAGCTTTCAGCCTGCTATGCGGCATAGCGGGATATGAGCTGCTTGGCGCGACCGGTGCGCTGAAGGGTCATCCGCTTTTGTGGTTTTCTTGCCTGTTCGCCGCCGGCGTGCCTGTGTTGACGGTGTACGCACCGGAAAAGGCGGTGCTGGCCGCCGTGTATCTCTATTTATGCGTCAGCTTTGTTTGGGCTGTTATCGATCATAAGCGTTTGGGCTTTTCCGAAGTGGCGGAAGGATTCCTTGGAGCCTTTGCCGTCCCATTTCTGCTTTCCGCTGCCATCCGCATCCTGCTGCACAACGATATGGGCCGGCAGCTTATTTTGATGCCGGCTATTGCCGCATGGTGCAGCGATACCATGGCATACATAACGGGACGTTTGTTCGGCAAACACAAGCTGGCACCCGAGGTCAGCCCCAAAAAGACGGTTGAAGGCGCTGTTGGCGGACTGCTGGGCGGAACGATTGGAATGCTGGTGTTTGGCTGGGTGATGCAGCGTTACTTCAGCGCGCAGCCCCAGTATATCCTTTTGGCGCTGGCCGGCGCAATTGGCGCAGCCGTCGGGCAATGCGGCGATTTGGCCATGTCCCTCGTAAAGCGCAATTGCGGTATCAAAGACTATGGAAAGCTGTTTCCCGGCCATGGCGGCGTGTTGGATCGCTTTGACAGCATGTTGTTTACAGCCCCTTTTTTTGAAATATTGTTGACCTTTACCGGCATACTATAAAAAGGCAGGGTGGAAATGAAAAAAATATCCATCATCGGTTCGACGGGGTCCATCGGCGTGCAGGCGCTTGATGTCGCCCAAAGCCTCGGGCTTCCCGTTTGTACATTGGCAGCTGGAAAAAATATCAGCCTTTTGGAGCAGCAGGCGCGAATTTTTCATCCGCAAGCTGTTGCCGTCTATGATGAGCAGGCGGCTGCTGAACTGAAAGGCCGTATGGTGGATACCGATATCCAGGTGCTTGCGGGCGAGCAGGGTGTTTGTTTGGCCGCCGGTTGGGACAACGCCGACATTACGCTCAATGCAGCAGTCGGCATCGCCGGCCTGCGGCCGACATTGGCTGCCATTGATGCCGGTAAGACATTGGCTCTAGCTAACAAGGAATCTTTAGTTTGCGGCGGATCGCTGGTCATGAGCCGGGCCGAGGAAAAGGGCGTCGACATCCTGCCGGTCGATTCCGAGCATTCCGCCATTTTTCAGGCGCTGCGGTGTGGAAGCAGACAGGAGGTTTCCCGCCTGCTCCTGACGGCCTCCGGCGGTCCCTTTTTCGGCAGGACGCTGGCCGAGCTGGAAAGAGTAACGCCCGCACAGGCGCTCAGGCATCCCAGCTGGAATATGGGGGCAAAAATCACCATTGATTCCTCCACCATGATGAACAAGGGGTTTGAAGTCATTGAAGCGCACTGGCTGTTCGGCGTTCCGCAGGATCGAATTGATGTGGTCGTTCATCGTGAAAGCGTCGTTCATTCCTTTGTCGAGTTCTGTGACGGCACAGTGGCTGCTATTTGTTCGCCGCCCGACATGCGCCTGCCCATTCAGTACGCACTGACTTGGCCTGAGAGAGCGCCGGCCGAACGGCGGCGGCTTGATGTGACCTCCCCATTTCAATGGAGCTTTTTTCCACCGGACAGGGATTGTTTCCCCGCATTGCGCCTTTGTGAAAAGGCGCTCAAGGATGGGGGAAACCGCGGAGCTGTGGTCAATGGCGCTAACGAGGAAGCGGTTGGCCTTTTCCTTCGGGAAAAAATCGGGTATTGTGATATTGTCCGGTTGGTATCTGAGGCGCTGGAACGGGTTCCCTATGTCCCGGTAGACGACTGTGGGGAGATTTTTGAAAGCGATCAGGCTGCACGGCGGGCTGTTCGTGCTGCGATCAATCAATAAGGCGGGCTGATATGAGTATAGTTTATGCAATTTTGGTTTTTGGTCTTATCGTATTCGTACATGAGCTAGGGCATTTCACCGTCGCCAAGCTGACAGGAGTGACGGTTTACCAGTTCTCCATCGGCTTTGGCCCTGCGCTTTGGAAAAAGCAGGTTGGGGAGACGGTTTACGCCATCCGCTGTATCCCCCTGGGCGGCTATGTCGCCATGAAAGGAGAGGATTCGACCGTCATTGAGACGCCAGCCGGACACGAGCCCGCCGACGCTGAAGAGGATACCGAGGGCAGCTTTTTGCACGCGGCCCTGTGGAAGCGCGTTTGCATCAGCGCTGCGGGCGCGGTAATGAACCTCGTCAGCGCCCTGCTCATCCTGCTCATCGTTATGCTGCCGACTTCGCAGATGATCGTCCCCCGGCTGACCGGCTTTATGGAAGGCTTTCCGCTTGAGGGGGAAAACGGTCTGAAGGAAGGGGATGAAATCGTCCGCATCAACGGCTTTCATATTTTCATTTACAGCGACGTCATCAACGCCCTTGAGCTGGGACAGGGCGAGCCGTATGATATTGTTGTCCGCCGCGACGGGGAGAAAATCACGTTGGAGGATCTGCCGCTGGAAAAGGCCGTTTACCCTGAAGAAGAGTCGGACCAGCCCAAATTCGGCCTGCTTTTCGCTGTTGAAAAGGCGACGCTGCCGCAGCGCCTGGGCAGCGCGTGGAACAGCTGTCTCAGCTTTGTGCAGACGGCGTACAAAAGCATCGGCATGCTGATTGGCGGCGAGGTGAGTGCTGACAACATGATGGGCACTGTCGGCATCACCAGCGAATTGTCTGAGCGGGTGCAAAGCTCGTGGGAGGATTTCTGGTATTTTGTTGCCTTTTTGTCCGCAAACCTCGCCGTTGTCAATTTGCTGCCCATTCCAGGGCTGGATGGGGGGAAGCTGCTGTTTTTGCTCATCGAGCTCATCCGCGGCAAGCCCATCAAGCCGGAGCATGAAGGAGCAGTGCAGCTGGTAGGAATGCTTTTTATCCTCGGACTCTTTATTTTTGTCACCTATAATGACATTGTAAATCTCATAACGGGGGCGAGAACGTGACAAAATCGAGGCGGATTCATGTGGGAGGGGTGCCCATCGGCGGGGGCGCCCCCCTCGTTATTCAGTCGATGTGCAACACCGACACACGGGATGTGCAGTCATCCCTTAAACAGATTGAGACGCTGCGGCTTGCGGGCTGTCAAGTTGTGCGGCTTGCCGTCCCGGATTGGACGGCTGCCGAAGCGATGGGAGAGATTGCACGGCGTTCTTCCATCCCTGTTGTCGCCGATATCCATTTTGACTACCGCCTTGCCCTGGAATGCTGCAGACAGGGGGTACATAAAATCCGTATCAATCCCGGCAACATTGGTGGGAAGGAAAGAGTCAGGGCCGTAGCGGCGGCCTGCCGCGCGCGGGGGATTCCCATCCGCGTCGGCGTCAATGGCGGATCGATGGACGCTGACTTGCGCGAGCGGTATGGCGTGACGCCGGAAGGTTTGTGTCAGTGCGCCCAGCGCAATATCGCCATGCTGGAGGATTGCGGCTTTGAAGACATCTGCGTGTCCATCAAAACGTCCAGCGTTTTTAAAACCGTCGAAGCCTATCGTCTCATCCGCGCCCGCTGCCCTTATCCACTGCATCTCGGCGTTACCGAGGCGGGGACAAGCCGCATGGGAACGCTTAAATCGGCCGCGGCCTTTGGCGCTTTGCTGGCGGACGGTATCGGCGACACACTGCGCGTCTCCCTGACAGCGGATCCTGTGCTTGAAATCGAAGCTGCGCGGGACATCCTGAAAGCCTTGGATTTACATCAGAGCGGGGTTACTATCGTCTCCTGTCCGACCTGCGGGCGAACCCAAGTCGATCTGATCCCTCTTGCCGAACAGGTTGAGCGGAGGCTGGCTGGCGTGCAGAGTCGTCTGACCGTCGCGGTGATGGGGTGCGCCGTCAACGGCCCGGGAGAAGCGCGCGAGGCCGATATTGGCGTTGCCGGCGGCCGTGGAGAAGGATTGATTTTTCGCCGCGGCGAAATCCTGCGCAAGGTACCGGAAGAAGAATTGCTGGAAAGCCTGGTGCAGGAGGTGCGCAAAATGACCGGGGAGGAAGTATGAATACGACTACACTGGGGCAATTGGTTTCCCGCGCCCATCTGGAGGGGGGACTGGACGGCTGTATTGTCCGCAAATGCCGTCTGGACGAGGAGGGGTGCGCCCTGCTGCTCTATATCGAATCGGACAAGCCCATTCATGATGATATGCTGGAAAAGACCTCGCAGGATATCTGTCAAGCGTACGCCCTGTCATCAGTGGCACTGAAGCCGGTGTATTCCTTCGTCAGCCTTACGGATGAAGTCCTGCAATATTTGAAAGAGGAATTCATCTGCCGTTTTCCGTCCCTGACGTCTGCTTTGAAGGAGGCGGAATTCTCGGCTGAGGGAAACACGCTGGGCATTGTGACCGGGGGAGATTGGAAAATTCACATTGAATCCCTTCAGCAGGGGCTGGAAGCCTGCGCCCAGCAGCTGACCGGCCAGCCCCTGCGCCTGCGTGTCGAAACGGCGGGAGAGAGTGATTTTGACCAGCAGCGCGCCGCAGAGCTCAGGCGTCTGGCGGAAGAACATCAGCGGCAGCAGAGTGTCGCGCCGATTCGTTCCGAGGACAAGCCTAAGGCCCGGTCATATGACAAAAAGAGGGCCGCCTCTGTGGAAAAGTTTACTCCGCCTTCCGTGGAAGACGACGTAATTTACGGACGTCCGGTCTCCCGCAGCATTACTCCGCTTTCAGAAATAGCGTTGGATACTGGCAAAACGACTGTCAGCGGCGAGGTATTCTATAAAAACCTGCGCAAGCTGGGCGGCAAGGGGAAAAGCGTTTTTACCATCGACCTGTACGACGGCACCGGTTCGCTGCGTGCTGTCAAGGTATTGCCCGATGAAGAAGCGTTGCCGCTTGACAAGGCTATTAAGGTCGGCGCCAGTCTCGTCGTACAGGGGCAGGTCAGCTATTCCCAGTTTGACCGCGACAACATCCTGACACCGTCCGCCATACTGAAGGGAAAGAAAAAGGTGCGCGCCGATAACGCCGCGCAAAAGCGTGTTGAGCTGCATCTGCATACCAACATGTCCTCGATGGACGCTATAGGCGACGCAGGCTCCGCCCTGGCGCTGGCCGCATCCATGGGCCACCCCGCCATGGCCATTACCGACCATGGCGTTGCGCAAGCCTACCCCGACGCTATGAAAGCGGCCAAAGCCCTGAAAAAAGAGGGGAAAGAAATCAAAGTCCTCTATGGCGTCGAGGCCTACTGTACGGACGACACCGCAAAGGGCGGCGCGGTCAAAGGACATACCGACACCCTGCTGGACGGCGAAATCATTGTATTTGACCTAGAGACAACTGGGCTCAAGCCAACCGAGTGTGAGATCATCGAAATCGCCGCTGTGCTTGTCAAAGGCGGCGAGATTGCCGAGCGCTTTCACACCCATGTGAAACCTAAAGCACCCATACCAGGTGAAATTACATCGCTGACGGGCATCAGCAATGAAATGGTGCAGGATTCGCCAGCCATTGAAGAAATTCTGCCTTCCTTTTTACGGTTTTGCGGCGAACGCCCCCTGTGCGCCCATAACGCTGACTTCGACGTGGCCTTTGTCCGCGCCGCTTGCGAGCGGATGGGGATAGAAAAGAGCTTTTGCTCTATCGACACGGTTGAGATTTGCCGCGCTCTGCTGCCCGAACTAAAGCGCCACCGTCTCAACCTGGTTGCCGAACACTTCGGTTTTACCTTTGAGCATCACCGCGCTGAC
>CAJMOV010000069.1 GCA_905215125.1 uncultured bacterium
ACATCGCCCTGGACATCGGTGCGCTGGGCAGCGACGTGTGTCCCGACATCCTTGTCAGCCTGTTCTAGCCCTTGGCCTCGCCCGGGCCCTGTGCCAAAATCAACCGGCGGCGGGCGCGGCTCGCCGCCGGGACATTCGGCCCGCCTGGGCCGCCATATTGCCTGCCGCCGGGCAGGGAAATGCCTTCGGCATTCGTCTGCACATCGCTAGGCTTCAGAGGATGTGTATGCGGATGCTTTTTTTGTGCGGCAGGGCGCTCCTATGCCGAAAAGCCCGAAAAGGGCAAGCTATTTTACAGCAGGAGAACGAGCCCCCTGGGGGGCGGTGGCCGCTGGATGCGCAGGGGCGGCGCCCTTGCGTCCCGCTCCGCGCCGCTGTATAATAAAAAAGCAAATTCGACAGAAAGCCGGGAAAAGACTTGACGCCAGACCGCGACAAAACAGCCCTATTTGAAACCATGCCGATCCGGCAGGCGGTATGGAGGCAAATCCTCCCCGCCGTCGCCAGCCAGATGATCGCCCTGATATACAACCTGGCCGACACCTACTTTGTCGGCATGATGGGGGATCCGGGCCAGACGGCCGCCGTCACTGTCGTCTCATCCTCCTTTTTGATGCTGACGGCCATTTCCAACCTTTTCGGCATCGGCGGCGCCAGCTTAATCGCCCGGGCTTTGGGCGCCCGGGATAGGGACAAGGCCCGGCAGGTTTCCGCCCTCGCCCTTTGGGGCGGGCTGGCAGGCGCCTGCCTGTTCTCGCTGCTGTTCCTGCTGCTGTCCGACCCGATCCTGCGCCTGTGCGGCGCGACGGAGGGAACCGTGCGCATCGCCGGCAGCTATGCGATGTGGGCAGTGGTTATCGGCGGGCCGGCCGCCATTGTCAATACGCTGCTGGCCAACCTTGTGCGCGCAGAGGGCAGCGCCGCGCGCGCTGCAGCCGGCGTATCTCTCGGCGGCGTGGTCAATATCCTGCTGGACCCGTTTTTCGTCCTGCCGCAATTTTTGGGTCTGGGGGCTGTCGGCGCCGGAATGGCGACGGCGTTGTCCAACGCGCTGGCTGCGCTGTACTTCCTTCTGCTGTGCGCAAAACGGGGGACAAGCGTTCTCACCCTGCGTCCCAGCGCCCTGCGCGGCGCAGGGAAGTATCTGCGGGAGCTGCTGGCCGTCGGCTTTCCGGCCTCGGTGCAGTATGCGCTGACCGTCGTCGCTGTCGCAGCGCAGTCCCGCTTTGTTTCCCACTACGCCACAGAGGCGGTGGCCGGCCTGGGTATTGTCAAAAAGCTGGATCAGCTGCCCCTTTATTTTTCCATCGGCGTCTCCAACGGCCTTTTGCCCCTGCTGGCATACAATTACGCTTCCGGCAACCAGGCCAGGCGCCGCGCGACCTTTCGCTTTGGCGTGGGGATATCCCTCGGCTTTTCTCTGCTCTGCCTCGTCTGTTATGAGGCTTTCGCACCGTTTCTGACAGGGCTGTTTATCGACAATGCCCTGACGACGCAATACAGCGCCGCATTCCTGCGCATTATGGTGACTGCTATGCCCATGATGGCTGTCTGCTACCCTATGATTGTCCAGTTTCAGGCCATGGGCAGGGTGCGTGAATCGCTTATTTGCTCGGTCCTGCGCAAGGGGGTGCTCGACATCCCCCTGCTGTTTATCCTGGACGCCCTGCTCCCTCTGTACGGCTGTATGATGGTGCAGCCCATTGTAGACGCCGTTTCTCTGGCCGTTGCCGCCGCCTTTTACCGGAAAGTGAACCGTTGACCAGGAAAGGGGAGAGCCGCTTGTTTTTTCAATATGGTGAAACTGAGACGCAGTATCTCAGGCAGAAGGACAGGAAGCTGGCCGCCGTCATCGACGCCGTCGGGCCGGTCGAGCGCGAAATCGACACCGATCTGTTTTCTTCGGTTGTCCATCACATCATCGGCCAGCAGATATCGACAAAGGCCCAGGCGACCATCTGGAAGCGTCTCCAGGACGAGCTGGGGGCCGTCAATACACGGACCGTTCTGGCTGCGGGAGAGGAAAGGCTGCAATCGTGCGGCATGACCTTTCGAAAAGCCGAGTATATCAGCGACTTCGCCCGCCGCGTGCAAGGCGGCGAGCTTGATCTCGACGCCGTTTGGCACCAGAGCGACGCCGAGGCCATTCAATCCCTGTCCTCCCTCAAGGGCGTCGGCGTCTGGACGGCGGAAATGATCCTGCTGTTCTGCATGCAGCGGCCCGATGTGTTCAGCTTTGACGATCTGGCTATCCAGCGCGGGCTGCGCATGGTGTACCGCCACCGCAGGATCGACAGGCCGCTGTTTGAAAGATACCGTCGGCGCTTCAGCCCCTACTGCAGCGTCGCCAGCCTATACCTGTGGGCCGTTGCCGGCGGCGCGCTGCCCGGCCTGACCGACCCTGCTCCACGGAGAAAAGGCGGAAAAAAGGAAAAAGGAGTGTAAAGGCATGAAGCAGTACACCATGGGCTATCAAAGCCCTCTTGGCCCCATCACCCTCGCAGGGGACGACGCCGGGCTGACCGGGCTGTGGTTTGACGGGCAGAAGTATTACGCTGAAACCCTTTGCCCTGATCATGGGGAAAAGGAGCTGCCGGCGCTTCTGGCTGCCGCCCGCTGGCTTGACGTTTATTTCGCCGGGCGCAATCCCGGCACATTGCCGCCGCTGCATCTGGAAGGCACCCCTTTCCGCATGACGGTATGGGAAATCATGCTGCAAATTCCTTATGGCGGCCGGATGACCTATGGGGAGATCGCCGCGGAAGCGGCCCGCAGAATGGGGCGCGCCAGCATGTCGGCGCAGGCTGTCGGCAGCGCCGTGGGACGCAACCCGATCTCTATCCTGGTGCCCTGCCACCGCGTCGTCGGCACAGGGGGCAGCCTGACCGGCTACGCCGGCGGCTTGGACAGGAAGCTCGCCCTGCTGAAGCTGGAAGGGGCCGATTTGTCCGGGCTTTATCGCCCCAGGCACACCACAGCGCCGTAAGAAATTTGTCTAAAAACAATTACTTATTGTATAATTTGGAAGATTAATACGGAAATGAGAGGGAAAAAGGAGACTGTGTTAAGATAACTATATAAAATATAAAAATTCCATAAAGAAATAGCGATATTTTTGGCGGCGGATAAGGAAACATCGCTTGCAAGCTGTCACCTGCGGTGTTATACTGGTTAACAGGATTTTAATACCATTAAGGCAGGGAAAGCGCGGTCTCCGCTGCGGGGCCCAGGCTTGCTGCACCTGCGCGGGCTTCGACGGGCCTGACCGGTCGGACGCCTGCACAGCACCCCAATACAAGGGATAGGAGGCAGGCCGGGAGCAAAAGGGGAAGCCCGGCCGCGGAGTTATGAAGAGGATTCAAAAAAAGCTCACCCTGATTCTTGTGCTGTCAACCGTGCTGGTTGCCGTCGTCAATGGCGGCGTCGGCATTATCATGACCCGCAGGTCGACGAACACGGCCATCGAAAAAACTCTGTTGGAAACAAGCGGCGTCGCCGCCCTGGCGGCGCAGAATGCCATTGCAACCTATACCGCGACGGTGTCGGAGATCGCATCCAACTCCCTCCTTGCCAACGACAGCGTTTCCCTCGCGGAAAAGCTGGCTTTCCTGCAGGAGCGCGTTGAAGCATATTACATGCGCTCGGCCGGCATCCTGGATCTGGACGGCCGCGATATGGGCACGCGCAGGGATATGTCCGGGGAAGAATTTTACCAGCAGGCGCTGGACGGCAATACATATATGTCGTCTCCGTATATCCTGGACAACGACGCCTATCTCGTCGTCTCCGCCCCTGTCATGCGTGACGGACGAGTTCATTCCGTCATTTATTTCACATGCGACACCCTGATTTTGCAGCAGATTATCGACAGCAACCAGGTCGGCGAGAAGGGCAGCGCCTATATTCTGGACAAAAACGGCACCACCATCGCCTATAATGACGAAGCGGCCGTCCTCGCGCAGGAAAATGTCATCAGCCAGGCTGCGCAAAGCCCGCAGGATAAGGATTTACAGGCCCTAGCAGCCATTGAGCAGCGCATGATAAACGGCGAAACGGGCATTGGCAGATATAGCTATTCCGACGGCACGAGCAACATCCAGGCCTTTGCCCCCATTGCTTCGACCGACGGCTGGAGTATCGCCGTCACCGCCGACGAAGGGGAGTTTATGCAGTCCGCCCGCATAGGCAATTACATCCAGCTTGGCATTTTTGCCGTCATCATTGCCGCCGTCTCGGCGGGGTCTGTCAAAATTGGCCGGTCCATCGCCAAGCCTATCGTCCAGTGCAGCAATCGCCTTGAGCTTCTGGCGCAGGGCGACCTGCAAAGCCCGGTGCCTGAAGTGAGGAGTCAGGACGAGGTCCACATCCTCGCCGATTCGACGGAGAAGCTGGTGGACAGCTTCCGCCAGATCGTCGCTGAAATCGGCGACGTGCTGGGCAAAATTGCCGGCGGGGATCTGACGTCTGCGGACAGCGGCACCGATTACCCGGGCGACTTCGCTTCCTTGAAAGAGCACCTGCATATGATCAACGACAGGCTCAACGCCGCGATGGGCGGCATCATTGACGCGGCCGAGCAGGTTTCAGGCGGATCCGATCAGGTTGCCTCGACAAGCGCCATATTGTCCCAGGGCGCCACTGAACAGGCCAGCGCTGTCGACGAGCTGTCGGCCACCGTCACTGATATCAGCAATACGGCGCGCCGGACGGCCGAGCTGGCCGAGCAGGCCAAGGAAGCGGCCAACAATGCCGGCGTCCATCTTGAGGCGAGCAGCCAGGACATCGCCAACCTCAACGGCGCGATGAAGCATATTACCCAATCCTCTCAGGAGATCGGGAAGATTATTGACACCATTGAAAACATCGCCTTCCAGACCAATATTCTCGCCCTTAACGCCGCGGTGGAAGCGGCGCGCGCCGGTACGGCGGGCAAGGGCTTTGCCGTCGTCGCGGACGAGGTCAGAAACCTCGCCTCCAAATCGGATCAGGCGGCCAAGGCCACCAAGGATTTGATCGAAAAATCCATTTCCGCCGTTGACGAGGGCAGCGAGGTCGTCGCCAAGGTGACTGACTCAGTGGCTCAGGTTATGGATCTGGCCAAGGGGGCCGTTTCCAAAATGGGCGTGGTTGCTGAAGCCGTCGCCGAGCAGACGGGGGCCATCAGCCAGGTGCAAACCGGCATTGAACAGATTTCCAGCGTCGTACAGACAAACTCGGCGACATCGGAAGAATCGGCTGCCACCAGCCAGGAGCTTTCGCATCAGGCCGATGTGCTCAAATCGCTGGTCAACGGCTTTACCCTGCGCCGGCAGGATGCAGCCGGCTTTGGTTCTGCCTATGAAGGCAGAGAATGGGCCGGCCCGGCTGCGGCTTTCGGCTCGGAAAGCAAATATTGATATGGATACGGCGCCCTCTTCACAGGGCGCCGTTTTCTATTGCTCTGCCGCTGCGCCGGCCCTTGCCGCCAGAAACCCGCTCTCACGAAAAAAGCGGCGTTCATCTAAACGCGCACACCTATAAGGAAGTAATTTCAATATCGCAGGGCGGCATAGTCAAAAGGCTATGCCGTTCTGCTTTTTCTTTGTCGTTCAATGGTCTGTTCGTCATCGCCTTGTTCCAGTTCTCCTATAAAGTTCCAGACAATTTCAATCTTCTGTCTGCGGTGTCCGCTGGACTTATCCGGCGCGAGAACAATAATTTTCTTTACAAACTCATTGACGATAGCAGGCGTTAATTCCCGTATTCCCACATACTTGCGGATAATGGCGGCGAAGCTGTCAAAGTCTGTTTTATCCTGCTCGTAGGTATCAACGGCGGCTTGCTCCGCCTTAACAAACTCTGTCAGTTCCTTTTGCTCCGCTTCATACTCTGCGGATAATTTCAAAAATCGCTCATGTTTGATTGTGCCGTTGATGTCGTCCTCGTAAATCCGCTTGAAAATACGGTCAAGCTCGGCAATCCGTTTCTTTGCCTGTTCCAATTCTTTCTTTTTCCGCTTTACTGCCTTTTCTGCTTCTGCGAATCTCTGCTGATAGACGGCATTCCGAAAGCTCTGTATGTCTTCAAAGAACATAGCCGTTACTGCAAATATCCGTTGAAGGACAAACTGTTTTAGTGTTTCCTCTCGGATAAAGTGTGCGGAGCAAGTGCCTGTATTGCTTTTGTAGTTAGAGCATACATAGTGGTCTTGATTAGGAGAAAAGCTGTTTGTTGTGCAGAAATACAGCTTCTCTCCACAGTCAGCGCAATAGAGCAAGCCAGAGAATAAACCTTGTTTGCCTGTTTTTGCAGGACGGCGTTTGTTTGCCCGTAATTCCTGTACCCTCTCAAATACTTTTTCCTCAATAATTGCAGGCTGCGTATTGGGAAAGATACGGTAATTTTCCGGCGCGTTCTGCAAACGCTTTTTCAACTTGTGGGATTTGGAATAAGTCTTGAAGTTGACCGTACAGCCCGTATATTCCGGGCGTTCCAAAATCCCCGATATGGATTTGTAATCCCACCGATACAGGTTGTCCGGCATAGCCTTTCCGTCACGCTTTGCGTAGTAGGCTTTGACCGTCAAAACATTGTCTGCTGTCAGCACTTTTGCAATCTGCATAGGTCCTTTTCCTGCTATGCACAATGTAAAGATACGCTTCACGACCTCAGCGGCTTCCTCGTCCACAATCCATTTCTTCTTGTTGTCAGGGTCTTTCCTGTACCCATAGGGCGGATTTGTGCAAAGATGTTCGCCAGAATTGCCCTTTGCACGCATGACAGCGCGGATTTTTTTGCTTGTATCCTTTGCGTAAAAATCATTGAACAGATTGCGGAAAGGGGTAAACTCGTTGTCGCCTTTGTCGCTGTCCACACCGTCATTGATTGCGATATAGCGAATATCACGCTCGGCAAAAAAGCTCTCGGTATAATAGCCGACTTTCAGATAATCGCGCCCCATACGGGACATATCTTTGACGATAACTGTCTTGACCTTTCCGGCTTCTGCAAGGCTTATCATCTCATTCCAGCCGGGTCTGTCAAACGTAACGCCAGAAAAGCCGTCGTCAATGAAAAATGTGAGATTTGGAAATCCGTTGTCTGTTGCGTACTTGAGCAAAATCTTTTTCTGGTTTGCAATGCTGTTGCTCTCCCCGTCAAGCGCGTCCTCTTGACTTAAACGGGCATATAAAGCGGTAATGTTGTCGGGATAAATATTCGTTGTCGTCATGTGTTCATTCCTCCTGTAATGAACGCCCGACAAACAGGTTGCTATCCTCATTATAGCGGACTTTTTCTTTCTTGTCAGTAGGCGTTTTGCCGGATTCCGCTTTTATAAGCCGTTCCATTTTGTCATAGAGCAGTTCAGAACCACCACAGATTGTAGATACTTCATAAATGGTACTGCCGATTTTGTAAGTAACTGTTTCATGCAGCGGATTACCCTTTTTCGGCGTAAAACCGCTGTTTTCAATATCTCTTTTCCTTTCCATTCCTTTCCTGTCCTTTCGTAGTGTGATAAAAGAAAAGTTTCGTAGCAAGCATAGGAAAAGGGTACCCTTTCCGTAATTTTGCCCGTCTGCACTCTGGGGCTTGCCGGACAAAATTGCTTGTTGGGAAGTATCCCAAACCCTCTCAATTTTTCTTTCACTACCTACTACACCGGACAGAGCGATTTTGCCAAAGATTTTGAAAAAAATTTTTAAATTATTTACTACGGAGAACAGTCAAAAATATCAAAGAGCGCGAAAAAATCGAGATTGATAAAGGATTAAGAATGTGCTAAACTGTATTTGCCTTAGATTATCGTGTCAGATAGAAAGAAGTGATTTTGTATGTGTATTAACACCCAAAAGAGAAACAAAGCTTTTCTCCATGCAAAGCCAGTAGGTTGCGACGGTTGCATGGAGTAAAAAATAGTCGCAAAATAAAAATGCTGGCTTTGCAACTTGACTATCACATCAAGGAGGAAGCCCGCATGAAATATTTGAATGCACAAGTTATTCTTCCGGACGCATTGGTAAAAGAGTTGCAAACTTATGTTCAAGGCGGATATATCTACGTTCCTATCGAACAGGAACAGCAAAAACGTTGGGGAGAAGTTTCTGGCTATCGTCAAGAATTAGCGCAACGCAATCAGCGAATAAAAGAGGAATATCAAAGTGGTATTTCTATGGAGTGCCTGTCTGAAAAATATTGCTTGTCTTTATATGCTGTTCGGAAAATCATATATCAAAAGTAACCGTAAGGGGCTGCCAAGTGCAGCCTCTTATTTTATACCAATCATTTCGGTATTATACAGTGTATAGAATGTCCGTCTGAACGGCTGTAAAATAAAAACGAAGCATACAAAGATTTTGTGAAAGGCGGCTACTATGTGTACCAGATTCGTTTATCGTGGAATCGATATAATAATAGGCTTTAATTTTGACATTGACCTTTCTGTATGGACGCATAAAATAATGAAAGAAAAAGAGTGTTTCTATATTGGGATTTTGCGACCAGACGGAGCCTATCATTCTTATCATGGAGTGAATCAAAACGGGAATGTGGGAACACTGTTATACGTGCATGGCAATTTTGCCGGAACATATCAAGACTGCGGTAATTGCATAACGATTGCCGATTTAACAGAGCAGTTTATCAAGGCGCAGATTTCCTTTGATGAGGTTCTTCAAATTGTTAAGTCAAAGAAAATTGTTTATGCGCCGGACGCTACCATGCAGGCAATGTTGTCTGATGTTCATGGACACACATTGGTAATTGAACCTGGAATTGGTTACAGGGAAGAACAAAGTAAG
>CAJMOV010000070.1 GCA_905215125.1 uncultured bacterium
GGGATGTTTGGACAATATTAGAGGGTTTGTCCAATTTCCCCTCCGTTTTAGTTCGTGGAATCATGGCAATTCCACCCATTGCGCAGCAAAAGGGGGATAATCGCAGATTTTTTGCGGAGATGTCACAACTATTTGTTGACATAGAGGCAAAAAAATACGATAATGTCAATATGGGCTTTTTGTCCATGGGCATGAGCGGTGATTATGAGGACGCCATTCTGGAGGGCGCGAATATCGTTCGTGTCGGCACCGCTATTTTCGGCAGCCGGTATCAGGTATAGGAGGAACACGGTATGAGTTTTATTGAAGATTTAAAGCGTTGGGCGCGCGGAGAGGACGAGGACGACGAGCTGGAAGAGTTCGAGCCGGTTGCACAGCCCCGCCGCCGCGAGCGCGAGCAGCCGGAGGACGACGGTATTCCCGCGAATATTACCGACTTCCGTAAAAGCAGCAATAAAGTGGTCAACATCAACGCTACAACACAGCTGTCCGTTGTTCTTGTCAAGCCGGAAAAGTTTGAAAACGCAGCGGAAATCGCTGATCATCTGCGCGAAAAGCGTACCGTTGTTCTCAACCTTGAGCAGACAAATAAAGATGTTGCCCGCCGCCTTGTCGACTTTTTAAGCGGCGTGACCTATGCGCAGGACGGAAAAATCAAGAAAGTGGCCAACAGTACTTTCATCATTACGCCGTATAATGTTGATATTTTAGGCGATCTGATTGACGAACTGGAAAATAACGGCCTCTACATATAAACCCGGCCGCTGTCGGCAGGCTTGTCTGTGAACAAACTAGCCTTGTCGCGTGGCGGCTACACTGAAAACAGAGAGGCTGTGACGGCATGACCCAACTGGTTCGGCAACTGGCAATTACCATCTTATCGGTTTTGCAATATATGCTGCTCTTTCGTGCGATTTTATCATGGATCCCGCAGATGCGTGACAGTAAATTTGCGATCGTTCTGCACCAGCTTACCGAACCGCTGGTCGCACCCTTTCGCCATCTGCTTAACCGTATTCCATCCATGCGCACGTTCCCGCTGGATATTTCTTTTTTGCTCGCATACTTTGCATTAATTATCATCCAGCGTTTTTTGTATTTTTATTGACGTTAGGCCGGCTTGCCCGGCCTTTCGACGTACACTCAGCAATAGAGATTGGTTAAGGGGGAGACCGCATGTTAACACCGCAGGAAATTCAGGACAAAAAGTTTGAAAAGGCTCGTTTCGGCGGTTATGATATGACGCAAATCGACGACTTCCTCGATGTCGTCTTGGCTGATTATACAGCTTTATATAAAGAGAACGCCGTTTTAAAGGGCAAAATGCGCGTTTTGGTCGACAAAATAGAGGAATACCGCTCCGTTGACGAGCAAATGAGAAAGGCGTTGTATGCCGCGCAGGTTTCAGCGCGCGATATTGTCAGTAAGGCGCAGAGTGAAGCTGACGCCATCATGAAAAACGCCAACAGCGCCGCAGAAGCGCAGGTCGGCGACCTGCGCCGCCAGATCGACGCAGAAGAACGCCGTTTGGCCGCCGCCAAAGAATCATGCAATGATTATGCCCGTCGAATCAGCGCTATGCTGAGTAAAAATATTGAAGCCATTCAGCTTATTATGGACACGCCGGCGGATACATTGGTCCCGCCCAGCGCCCAGCCTGTCCGTGATACCGCGGCATACGCCGGCAACATTCAAAGGGCTGCCCGACCGCATGACGATTTGCGCGAGGAAAAGCGCCCTGGTTCCGATTTAACTGAGCTGACGGACAGAGGGGCGCAGCAGACGCCCGCTGCACCGGAGCGCGTCGAGCGTACGCCTGAGCGTATTATCCAGGAAGACGATATGGAGACGCAGTACTACAATATTGATTTGAGTGAAAAGAAAGCAGACGAGCCGTATTCCCGTGAGGGCGGCAAGCGGGCGAAAGAAGAGGAGAGTGATACGGCCAGGATTTATGGCGACAGTATTTTTACTCCCAAACCGCGTTTTGATTTCAGCGACCTCAAATTCGGTCCCAACTATCACGGGGACGACAATAAGGAGTAAAGATAGATGTCACAGGACTACAACAAAACCATTAACCTTCCCCAGACGGATTTCCCCATGCGCGCCAGCCTTCCGCAGCGCGAGCCTGAGTTTTTGAAAGGCTGGCAGGAAAAAAATATTTACCAAAAGCTGCTAATGAAAAACGAGGGCAAGCCCAGGTACATCCTGCATGACGGCCCGCCGTTTTCCAATGGCAGCATCCATATGGGCACTGCGATGAATAAGGTTCTGAAGGATTTTGTTAACCGCTATAAATCCATGTCGGGACATTATGTGCCCTATGTCCCAGGCTGGGACAATCACGGCATGCCTATTGAAAGCGCCATTATCAAGAAAAATAAGCTGGATCGCAAAAAGATGACCATTCCAGAGTTCAGGAACGCCTGCCGCGATTTTGCTATGGATTTTGTCAATGTGCAGCGCGAGCAGTTTATCCGTCTGGGCGTTGTCGGAGACTGGGAAAACCCTTATCTCACCATGGATCCCTCCTTTGAGGCCGAAGAGGTGCGTATCTTTGGCGAAATGTATAAAAAGGGCTACATTTATAAGGGACTCAAGCCGGTTTACTGGTGTCCGCATGATGAGACAGCACTGGCCGAGGCAGAAATCGAATACCAAGAAGATCCTTGTGAATCCATCTACGTCAAGTTCCGTGTCAAAGACGACAAAGGCAGGCTGACAGGAAAATGCGATTTGCAAAAAACTTACTTTGTCATCTGGACAACGACAACGTGGACGCTGCCGGGTAACCTGGCCATCGCGCTGCATCCGAGGGAAAGCTATGTGCTGGCCAAGGCGCAGAATGGAGAATATTATATTGTCGCTGAAGCGTTGCTGGACAAGACCATGCAGATGGGCGGCTTGCTGGAATACAGCATTGTCGAACGCTTTGAGGGTAAAGAGCTGGAATACCTGACAGCACAGCATCCCTTTCTGGCGCGTGAAAGCCTGGTCGTTCTGGCGGAATATGTCACTATGGACAGCGGTACTGGCTGCGTCCATACCGCGCCCGGCTTTGGCGCTGAAGACTATCAGACCGGCCGCGCGTATAATCTGCCCATCCTTGTCCCTGTAGACAACCGTGGCAGGCAGACAGAAGACGCAGGCAAGTTTGCCGGTTTGACGACGGATGAATCCAATGCGGCCATTCTGGCTGATTTGCAGGAAACAGGGGCCCTGTTTGCTAAAGAAACCATTCAGCACACCTATCCTCACTGCTGGCGCTGTAAGCATCCCATTATTTTCCGCGCCACACCACAGTGGTTCTGTTCGGTTGAAGCCTTTAAGGAAGCTGCAGTCAACGCCTGCCGCGAGGTGTCGTGGATGCCCGGCTGGGGCGAAGAACGCATGGTCAGCATGATCCGTGAGCGTGCCGACTGGTGTATTTCGCGTCAGCGTCATTGGGGTCTGCCTATTCCGGTCTTCTATTGCGAAGAGTGTGGCAAGCCTGTCTGCAACGATGAAACCATTGAATGCGTATCGCGTCTTTTTGCCGCCGAGGGATCCAATGCCTGGTATTTGAAGGAAGCGGGCGATATCCTGCCCAGCGGCTTTGTCTGCCCGCACTGCGGCGGAACGCATTTCACCAAGGAGCAGGACACGCTGGACGGCTGGTTTGATTCCGGTTCAACGCACTTGGCGTCTCTGAAAAAGGATCATCCCGAGCAGTGGCCCGCCGACCTGTA
Source organism: uncultured bacterium (assembly GCA_905215125.1). Lineage (GTDB taxonomy): Bacteria > Bacillota > Clostridia > Oscillospirales > Butyricicoccaceae > Ventrousia. The sequence goes on from CAJMOV010000070.1 coordinate 3,732, forward strand.
CCTGGAGGGGGCTGATCAATACCGCGGATGGTTCCAGTCTTCGCTTCTGACATCGGTTGCTGCCACAGGGGAGGGGGCGCCTTACAAAACCGTCCTGACACATGGCTGGGTGGTTGACGGCGAAGGAAAGGCCATGCACAAATCTCTTGGCAACTCTATCGCACCGGAGACAATTATCAAGCAATTTGGCGCTGATGTACTGCGCTTGTGGGTAGCGTCGAGCGATTATCGCGTCGATGTCCGCGTTTCTGACGCCATATTCAAGCAGCTTTCTCAGGCTTATTTGAAAATACGAAATACATGCCGTTATATGTTGGGTAATCTGGCAGGCTTTGAAGCTGATAAACTTCTCTCTGCGTCCGAGCTGCAGCCGATTGATCGCTGGGCCATTACGCGGCTGAATCAGCTGATTGACCGTGTCATACGCGCTTATGAAGATTACGAATATCACATTGTTTACCACGCTATTTACAATTTCTGTGTAGTAGACATGTCCAACTTCTATCTGGATGTCATCAAGGATCGCTTGTACTGTGAGGATCAGAACGGTACGCTGCGCCGCGGCGCACAGACAGCCATGTACGTCATACTGGACGCTATGATACGTATGCTGGCTCCGATCCTCCCCTTTACCAGCGACGAGGTCTGGCATGCTATGCCGCACAAGGCCGAAGACGATGTGGAAAATATCCTTTTTAATCAGATGGTTCCGCCATATGTTTCCTATGCGCTGTCCGATAGTGAAATGACGCAATGGGAGCGTCTGATTGCCGTACGCAGCGGAGTCAATGCTGTATTGGAAAAGGCCCGTGCCGATAAATTAATCGGCAAGCCGTTGGAAGCCGTCGTAACCCTGCATTGCTCAGACGCCCTGTATGCTGAGCTTCAGCCCCATCAAAAGCTCCTGACTGAATTGTGCATTATCTCCGGTCTCAAGCTGGAGAATGGACAGGGCGGTACGGTTTGCGAAGGGCTGGAAGGCTTGGGGATCAGCGTCAGCCGCGCTGCAGGCGAAAAGTGTGAACGCTGCTGGATTTATTCAGATACCGTGGGTAGCGACAGCGAACATCCGACGCTGTGTAAGCGCTGTGCAGATGTCATTCGCAGAATGGAACGGTAATTATAAAAAAACAGATGCCGAACGGCATCTGTTTTTTCCATTATTCATCAAAAAGAAAGCGTTCCAGATCAGCAGGGGAGGGGGCGAGATGAACATAAGGGCAGGATTGCAGCTCTTCCCGGCTGCCATAACCATAAAGCACACCGATCCCATCCAGCCCGTGTCTTTGCGCGCCAAATAAATCATAATGCCTGTCGCCCACCATTACCATCTGCGCCCGCGGAATACCCGGTAGGCTTTGCAGGGCGTAGTCAATAACAGCATCCTTGTGGCTGCGCTGTGCGTCCATTGACGCTGCGGCTACAAAATGAAAGTATTGTGCAATGCCAAAATGATGCAGAACATCTCTTGCCGGTTCTTCCGGCTTTGATGTGGCCAGGACAATAGTACGGCCACATTCGTATAGTCGGCGCAGCAATTCCGTAATACCCGGATAAAGCCGGTTTTCACAATATCCCCGCACTGCATATTCAGCGCGGTAGGCTGTGATGGCCTCCCATGCACGTTCGGGCGTCAGGCCATAAAGCTGTGTATAAGAATCAAAAAGAGGAGGGCCGATAACGGCCCTCAGCTTCTGATCGTCCGGTTCCTCCAGGCCGACGCGAGCCAATCCAAGGCGAAAGCAGCGATAAATTCCCTCATGTGGATCGGAAAGAGTACCGTCCAAATCAAATAAAATACATGTATACAATTCTTACACCTGCGGGTTGAGCGAGTAGTTAGGCGCTTCCTTTGTAATGTAAATATCATGAGGATGGCTTTCTTTCAGGCCTGCGCCGGTAATGGTGATGAACTGAGCCTTTTCCTGCAAATCTTGAACGGTATGGGCGCCGCAGTACCCCATGCCGGAACGCAGGCCGCCCATAAGCTGGAAAATGGTGTCGCTGACGCTGCCCTTGAAGGGAACGCGGCCTTCCACCCCTTCTGGTACGAACTTTGTGCTGCCGGATTGGAAATAACGGTCGCCAGAGCCTTTATTCATTGCCGCTAGAGAACCCATACCGCGGTAGACCTTAAACTGACGTCCCTGGTAAATTTCTGTCTCGCCCGGGCTTTCCTCACATCCGGCCAGGAGAGAGCCAAGCATGACGACGTCAGCGCCTGCGGCAATGGCTTTAACCAGGTCTCCGGAGTATTTTACGCCGCCGTCGGCGATGATGGGAACGCCGTGCTTCTGTGCTTCGCATGCGGCGTCGTAAACGGCAGAAATCTGCGGTACTCCGATGCCCGCAACAACACGGGTTGTACAGATGGATCCCGGTCCAATGCCCACTTTGACAGTATCTGCGCCCGCGTCGATAAGCGCTTTGGCGCCTTCGGCGGTAGCGACGTTACCTGCAATGACAGGGGTGTTGGGGTACTTTGCCTTGACCTTTTTCAGACACTCCATGATATTTTGAGAATGACCGTGAGCTGAATCTAGCACCAGGGCGTCAACCCCAGCGGCGATCAGGGCGGCGGCGCGCTCCAGCACATCCCCGGTAACGCCGATGGCGGCGGCACACAAAAGCCGTCCCTGCGAGTCGCGGGCAGTATTGGGATATTTTACAGCCTTTTCAATATCCTTAATGGTGATAAGCCCTTTCAGAGAGAAATTTTCGTCGACAAGAGGCAGCTTTTCGATTTTGTGCTTGGCCAGAATCTTCTTGGCTTCAGCGAGCGTGGTGTTGACAGGGGCGGTAATAAGATTTTTACTGGTCATGACCTCTCCGCACAAGCGCGAATAATCCTCTTCAAATTTAAGGTCGCGGTTGGTCAGTATCCCCACCAGCTTACCGTTTTCGCAAATGGGCACGCCGGAAATTTTGTATTTGCCCATCAGTTCGTCGGCATCACGCAGGGTGTGCTGCGGAGAAAGATAGAAGGGGCTGTTAATAACCCCATTTTCTGAACGCTTGACGCGGTCAACGCTTTCTGCCTGCACTTCAATCGGCATGCTCTTGTGGATGACGCCAATGCCGCCCTCTCGCGCAATGGCAATGGCCATGCGTGTTTCGGTGACAGTGTCCATCGCAGCGCTGATGAGCGGAATATTGAGATGGATATTTCGCGTCAGCCGGGTTCCCAGCTGCACAGCGCCCGGTGTGACATCGCTTTCAGCGGGAACGAGAAGAACATCGTCAAATGTAATGCCTTTCTTGCTGAACTTGTAATCGTAATCCTGATTAACCATCCAATCCCTCCGTTGGGCTTTATAGAAAATCGCCCGTCTTTATTCCATGATTTTAAATGATATTATACCACTTATCCGCTATGGAACGCAATCATTTCTTATGGGAAATCCCTATTTTTTGACTTCTGATAGCATGAAAGATGTACTGTTGAGCGATCCCGGCAGTTTCACCAAAAAGCCCGTCGGGAAAACCCTGCGGCCACAGCGCCTGCGCCTTTTTCATCCAGGTGTCCACCGGGAAGGCATCCAGCTTTTGCAGGCCGAATAACAGGACGCAGTCGGCAACCTTGCGCCCAACACCGTCAAATTGCATCAGCTGTGTCCGTGCATCGTCGGTAGACAGCCTTTTTAGCGCGGCAAAATCAAACCCGTCGGCCACTTTTTTTGCAGCGGAAAGTAGGTAGCGGGTACGATAGCCCGCCCGGACGGGAGAAAGGTCCTCAGGTGTACAAGCTGCCAGCGTTTGAGCTGAGGGGAAGGCGTAAAAGGTTTCTTTTCCCAGCATAACAGGCTGCCCCAGCTGGCGGCACAGAATATCCAGCATTTTGCGGATGCGAGGAATATTGCAGCACTGAGACAGAATAAAAGCGCACAGCGTTTCCCACGGATCCTGCGCCAGCATATGCAGCCCGCGACAATAATGCACGGCTTGTGCCAAAATGGGATCGGTGCTCAACGCGCGGCCAATGCTTTCATAGTCACGCTCCAAATCGAGATAATGCTTCCATATAGATTCGAATTCCTGTGCGGAAGCTTGCAGGCATAAATCTTCTCCGTCAGACCACAGCCTGATTGCACGGCCCCAGGCCACCCCCGCATATCCGCCTTCAGGATGGGGGAGAAAGCGAAAGCATTGCCCGTTTTCAAAGGTATTATACCCGGAAAAAGGCCCGCAGCCCGATACCCGTATATAACCGTCACACTGTATAACCGTCAAGCTGCATCCTCCTTTCACATATGCTATCATACCGTGTTTGTATTCTCAATGCAAGAGGGCAAAGAAGATGGCAACATGTAAATTGACGTCAAGATAAAAATGTGGTATAGTATGATTCGGTTTTATGCGGGTATGGCGGAATTGGCAGACGTGCAGGATTTAGGTTCCTGTGCCGCAAGGCGTGTGGGTTCGACCCCCACTACCCGTACCAGAAAAGGATGCGCTCAAGCGTATCCTTTTTTTGTTAACGTTGACAAGGATATGAGAAAGGATTATAATTGTTGCACAAGCAACAAATGCGCACGCAACGAAATGAGCCAGCAACAGGGGGGAAAAGGATGCGCCGTTACATCATGAGAAATATCAATACCATTTCACGCTGCGCCAGCCTGTATCGCGACGCCAAGCTGATGGAAACAGGGCTGAATGGCTACCAGGCACCCTATGTACCGGAAATTTGTGCGGCGCCTGGAATTACACAGGAACAGCTTGCACAAAGGCTACATGTCAATCGCAGCAGCGTGACGCGGCAGCTTGCGCTGCTTGAAGAAAACGGCTTTATCTTACGCCGTCGAAATCAGGAGGATCGGCGT
>CAJMOV010000071.1 GCA_905215125.1 uncultured bacterium
CCTGGCTGTCAAGCCCTGGGCGGCATTTTCCCGACTCTTTTTTATTTTATGTCTGCCTGGCACAAAACGGCTTTTGCAAAAGCCGGCGGCTTATGTAATAATCGCTGCAAAGAGACTCCCTTTTCAGGCCAGCATGGCCAGCTTTTCTATCGGCACTCCCCGGCCGAACAGCTGCGTATAATCGGCGATACATTTCTGATAGCACGCGAAGCATTTTCGCGCTTCCGCCGGGTCGCTGTATGACTTCCAGAAGCCGCAGCAGGTGAAATTCTGCCCGCGGTTTTCTATAAACCCAATGACATCCTGCAAAGGATAGCCAAGAAAAACGCCGATTTCATGCGGAAACTGGATGCTTGTACGCAATCTGCCGCAAAGCTGTGCCAGCATGCCGTCACAATCGGCGTCCCGGTACCCGCACCGCGCGAGAAAGCCGCGATGCTCGTCGGCAGAAAGCAGCCGTTCAAGCTGGTTCCTGCGATAGACATAGATGATGCTCTGCTTGGGCCCCTGGCGCTCAAGCAGGACGACGACCGACACCCCCAGAGGGCGCAGGCGCGCATGCCATTGGGCCGCCTTCTGACGGACGCTTTCCATTGCCGGCGCGCCGAAGCAGAACAGGCTGCCCGGCTTCATCCCCGCCAGCGTGGGCGCGCATTGCCGGACCAGCGTTTCTTCGAACGTCAGTTTCATACCGCTTGATTCCTTTCTCCATATAAAACGGTTTGCCGAAATGAGAAGGAGTGTCCCCGCACGCCCAGCGTGCGGGGACGAAAGAGGGAGGTGAAAAAGGAAAATGACCAATCTATATGGAAACCCGGCGTGTTACCAGGCTGCCAGCTTTTTACCCAGATCGCGGCACGCATCCTCAGCGGCCGCGTCCGGGGTGCCGTTGACCATCAGGCCGTCTTCGTCAAGCAGGACGGCCTTTGCGCTGCGGCAGCGGTCGGCCCAGTCGCGCATCCACTGGCCGTCGCCCCAGCCATATGACCCAAACAGGGCCAGCTTTTTGCCTGCGAGCGATCCCTCAAGCGCTGTGAACATGGGATCGAACTCGGCCTCCTCCAAAACCTCGGCGCCCATGGCCGGGCATCCAAAGGCAACAGCGTCAAACTCAGACAGGCGCGCGGCGGAAAATTCCCCCGGCCCCATCAGGCTGATCTCGGCCCCCGCCGCTTTAGCGCCCTCTGCAATGCAGTTTGCCATAGCTTCGGTATTGCCGCTGCCGCTCCAGAAAACAATGGCGATTTTACTCATAGCTGTTTTCTCTCCTTACATGATAGGATTTGACATGTTATGTAGGCATAGAGATTTTCTTAGTAATTAGTTGATGCTAACTAATTAGGATGAATAAAGCAGGTAACTGCGTCCCGCTCAGTTAGTATCAACTAACCCACGAACAATATAACACACTCCCCTCCCTTTGTCAACCATTTTAGTATAATATTTTTTTGACTTGCTTTGCCGGTTGACGAAGCGCAAAAAAGCTGCTATATTGAAATTGGTTGTAAGTGCTTTCACTGGAAACGAGGGATTTGGTTTTAGAGTTGGTTAGTTATAGCTAACTGCATCTTTTAAATTAGAGCGGCAAAGGAGGCATCCGGGATGAATTGGGCACAGCTTATGCGGGACGGCCTGTTGATGGCGGTCGCCTTTTACGGCTTTGCCGCAGCTGCGGCCGCGCTTCAGCCGCAGCGGGCGGCTGCCGGGCCTGAAGAGTCTCCCCGTTCCATGCGGAGAGCCGCCTGCCATAAATGCGTATTCTATATGCTCGCCCTGCCGGTTTTGTATGGCGCCGCCCGTCTGGTCAATGCGGCTCTGCCGAATATAGCCGGCCTGCTGCCTGCATCTCTCCTGCAATGGGCTGTCGTTGCTTTATGCGGTGCAGCGGCAGCCGCCGTGCCCCCTTTACGGGCGCACATCGGCAGGGCAAAAAATAATATCCCCCGCATATCCTCCATCTGCCTGGCCGCCTGCTTGCTGCAAAGCGGTCTGGCATGGGCGATCATCCGCTTTTCCTAATTCCCATAACCTGTCGAGGTATTCATAAAGGAGGACCAAGCCATGGTAAAAATTACCCTTGCTATCGACGGTATGGCCTGTTCAATGTGTGAGGCGCATGTCAACGAGGCCATCCGCAAAGCCTGCCGCGTCAAAAAGGTCACCTCGTCCCACAGGAAAGGGCAGACGGAAATCATCGCCGAAACGGCGCCTGATGAAGCCGCCCTGCGCTCTGCCGTTGAGGCAACGGGATACCGCGTGCTGTCCATCCAAACGCAGCCCTATGAGAAAAAGGGGCTCTTTTCCTTCGGGAAATGACCGGCTGACGCTCTGGCAGGCACATCGGCTGGAAAAGACCGCCGTCACGGCGGTCTTTTCCTTTTTCTTTTACAAAAATCCCTGCAGAAAACGCTTGACATCTGCGCCGCCAACGCATATAATAAAACCAATGATTGAACAAATGCTCATATGTTCAGTATTTCGGAAGGAAGGATGCATGATGAAAAAGACCTACAAAATTGAAGTCGACTGCGCCAACTGCGCCAACAAGATGGAGGAGGCCGCGCAGAAAACCCCCGGCGTTGCCAGCGCTACCGTCAATTTCATGGCTCTCAAAATGATTGTGGAGTTTGAAGACGGCCAGGATCCCAAGGCCGTTATGCAGGAAGTTTTGAAAAACTGCAAGAAGGTGGAGGACGACTGCGAAATCTATCTGTAAGGCCCGGGCGGAAGCCGGCAATTCACCATATGCGATAGGAAGGGTGCGCTGTGAATAAAAAGCAAAAAAAGGTTTTCATCCGTATTTTGATTGCCGCGGCGCTGATGGCAGGCCTGGCCTTTCTGCCGGTCTCCGGCAAAACGCAGCTGGCGCTGTATCTCATCCCTTATTTTGTCATTGGGTATGATATTCTGCTCAAAGCCCTCAAGGGTATCCGCAACAAGCAGGTCTTTGACGAAAACTTCCTGATGGCGGTCGCCACCGTCGGCGCCATCGTCCTGGGCGAATACAGCGAAGGCGTGGCCGTTATGCTGTTCTACCAGATCGGCGAGCTGTTTCAAAGCTATGCCGTGGGCAAAAGCCGCCGCAGCATCAGCCAGCTGATGGATATCCGTCCCGATTACGCCAACATTGAAGGGGAAAACGGCCTTGTACAGGTCGACCCCGACGAGGTGGAGATAGGAACTGTCATCGTGGTGCAGCCGGGCGAAAAGATTCCCATCGACGGCGTCGTTGTCGAAGGGGAAGCCGCCCTCAACACCAGCGCGCTGACAGGCGAAAGCCTGCCGCGCGACGTGCGCTCCGGCGACGAGGTCATCAGCGGCTGCATCAACATGACCGGCGTTTTGAAAATCCGCACTACGCGCGAGTTCGGCGAATCGACGGTATCTAAGATTTTGGATCTGGTGGAAAACTCCAGCTCGAAAAAATCGCGCTCTGAGCAGTTTATTTCCCGCTTTGCCCGTTATTATACCCCTATCGTCTGTTACAGCGCCCTTGCTCTGGCCATCCTGCCCCCGCTGGCACAGCTGGCTATGGGCGTACCCGCTGAGTGGAGCCAATGGGTTTACCGCGCGTTGACCTTCCTGGTCATCAGCTGCCCGTGCGCGCTGGTCATCAGCATCCCCCTCAGCTTCTTTGCAGGCATTGGCGGCGCAAGCCGCGCCGGCGTGCTTGTCAAGGGTTCTAACTATCTGGAGGCCCTGTCCCAGACCCGCTGCGTGGTGTTTGACAAAACCGGAACGCTGACGCGGGGCGTGTTCGAGGTGGTGGGCGTACACCACAGCCCGCTGGAAGAGCAAAGGCTGCTGGAATACGCTGCGCTGGCTGAAAGCTACTCCTCCCATCCCATCAGCCGCAGCCTGAGGGAGGCCTGCGGCAAGCCCGTCGATAAAAACAGGGTAAGCGACGTGCAGGAAATCAGCGGCGGCGGCGTCCTGGTCAGGGTCGACGGCGTCCCCGTCGCGGTGGGCAATGAAAAGCTGATGGAAAGGATCGGCGTCTCCCCCATCCCCTGCCGGCAGGTCGGCACCGTCGTCCACGTCGCCATCGACGGGGCCTATTCCGGCCACATCCTCATTGCCGACAAAATCAAGCCGACCTCCGCCCAGGCTATCAAGGCTCTCAAGTGGGCAGGGGTGCGCAGGACCGTCATGCTGACGGGCGACCGTGACAAGGTCGCCCAGCAGGTCGCGCAAGAGCTGGGCGTCGACGAAGTGCACAGCGAGCTGCTGCCCGCCGACAAGGTCGCCCAGGTCGAAGCCCTGCTGGAAGCCAAAGGGCCCAAAGATAAGCTGGCCTTTGTGGGCGACGGCATCAACGACGCACCGGTACTGTCCCGCGCCGACATCGGCATCGCCATGGGCGCGCTGGGATCCGACGCCGCCATTGAAGCGGCCGACGTCGTGCTGATGGACGACGACCCGATGAAAATTGCCACCGCCATCCGCATCGCCCGCAAGTGCCTGCGCATCGTGTACGAGAATATCGTTTTTGCCCTGGGCGTCAAGCTGATCTGCCTGGTGCTGGGCGCTGCCGGCATCGCCAACATGTGGGTAGCCATTTTCGCCGACGTCGGCGTCATGGTGATCGCCGTGCTCAACGCCATCCGGGCGCTGTTTGTCAAGAAACTGTAAGGAGCTTGCAACATGCAGGAACGCGAAGAAATGTGCTGCGAAACAACAGAGGTTCACGAGGATCTGCTCAAAATCGTCAGCGAGACCATGCCGCCGGAAACCGAGCTTTACGATTTGGCCGAGCTGTTTAAGATTTTCGGCGATTCCACCCGTATCCGCATCCTGTTCGTGCTGTTTGAAGCCGACGTTTGCGTATGCGACCTGGCGGAAGCGCTGCACATGACCCAATCAGCCATCTCCCACCAGCTGAAAATTCTCAAGCAAAACAAGCTGGTCAAAAGCCGGCGCGAGGGGAAATCGGTCTTTTATTCCCTAGCGGACGACCATGTGCGCACTATCATTGCCCAAGGGCAGGAGCACATCGAGGAGTAAGGCACAGGAGAGCGCCGGCGCGCTCTCCTGTTTCATTTCCAGCGGGGTTGACAACCGCGTCTGCCGCCGTTATGATCATAGCAATCATATAGAAAGCGGTGACGCCCATGGGCCTTTTCGGCAAAAGCAAAGACAAGACGGATACCCCTGTGCTCAAGCAGGATTTGTCCAAAAAGGAAACGCCGGGCATGGTGTTTCTCATCCACTTGCTGATGCAGTCTCCATGCCCGCTGCCTTCAAAGGAGGCTATGACCGCCGTGATGGAAAAGCATCTCGGCCCTGTCGACTGCTTTGCCTGCGACGGCGAAAGCGCCGGCTTTGCCCCGCAGAGGTACAGAGCCGAGTTTAAGGACGGATCCCTGCCGCCCCAGCTGTTTATCACCAAGTGCATCAAAGCCGACGGCTACCATATCGACGAGCTGACGCGCAGCCAGATGTGGGATTGCCCGGACAGCGAGACCATCCTGGCCGAGTGCCCTTATCAAATCATCGCCACAGACATGCTGGGCGGGGCCATCCCTAATTATAAAGACAGGGCGAATATGCTGATGGACTTTACCGAAGCGCTTGTCGAGCTGTTCCCTCAATGCCGCGCGGTACAGTTCCAGACATCGGGCAAGATGTTTACGCGGGAGCAAATCGCCGATCATCACATCCCGCGGGAGGATCGCTTTGTCTACTTTGCCGTCAACGTCCGCTTTTTCCGCATCGAGGGCGCTGAAGACCTGCTGGTCGACAGCCTGGGCATGAGCACCCTATATCTGCCCGATGTGCAATATCATTTTCACGGTATGGATCCCAACTGGGTCGTCAGGCACGCTTACAATCTGCTGTCCTACCTGTATGCGGGCGGCGCCCCTATCAAAAGCGGCGAAACGGTCGACGGCGTCGCAGACGGGCGCATGAGCCGCGACGTGCAGTGGGTCTGCCAGTATGAAAGCGCCCTTATTCAACCGGCACGCGAGGTTCTGGACGTAAATATGGGGCCTTTGGCTTCCGGCAGGCGCCAGTAGCCCCCGCCGCCGCTTCCCTTCCGGCAAAGCAAGAGGGAGAGGGTTCACCCCTCTCCCTCTCTCTTTTCTTGCCGAAGCTGGCGCAGCTGCCGCTCCTTGGCCAGCAGATCCTGCTCATAACGGTCGATTTTTTCATCCAGCCGCTCAAGCGAAGCGCGCATGTCGTCCATTTTTGCATACAGGCGTTCCCGCTGTGCGATGAGCAGGCTCTTTCGCGCCTCCAGCGTTTCATCCCCCTGCTGAAACAGGCGGACGTATTCGATCAGCGCTTCAATCTGCACACCGGCGGATCGCATACATTTCATCAGCTCGATCCACTGACACGATTCCTCGCCGTAATCGCGAATTCCCCCCTTGCCGCGCGGGACGGGGGGAATCAGACCGATGCGCTCATAATACCGCAGCGTATCGGCGCTGAGACCATACCGACGGCTGACTTCCGCAATGGTCATGGCCTTATCTGCCGAACACGCGCTGCGCCTGCTGCATGTTTTCAATGATGGGCACGTCAAAGGGGCAGCGGGTCTCGCACGCGCCGCAGGCGACGCAGTCGGAGGCATGGCTTTGCAGGGCGGCGTAGTGCTCACGCACCGTTTCAGGCACTTCGCCCTGGGCGCGGGTCAGGTTGAGGAATTTTGTCACCGAAGCGACGTCGATCCCCTGAGGGCAGGGGGCGCAGTGGCCGCAGTACATGCAATGCCCTTTCCAGCTGATTTTGGGCAGGGACGCAAGGGCGGCGGCATAGTCCTTTTCCTCGTCGCCTGCGTCTTCATAAGCGATGCTGGCGCGCAGCTCGTCCGGGGTGCGGGCGCCCGACATAACAGAAGCGACGCCCGGTCGGGTGAGCGCGTAGTGCAGGCACTGGTTAAGCGTCAGCGCCTTGCCCGCAGGCGACAGCTCGCCGTCAAGCAAATCGCCGCCACCGAACGCCTTCATCACCGTGATGCCGACGCCGGCGCGCTGGCAGCTTTCATAAAGCGCCTGCCGCGCGGGATCCATGTTGACAAGGGGCTTTTCATAGCTTTCGTCCGCCCACAGCTCCTCCAGGTTTTCGCTGCCCGGCTGCAAATCATAGCAGGGGTTGACGCTGAACATCAGCACGTCGATCAGCCCGCTGTCTACGGCCAGCTGCGCGATATCGGGGTTGTGGCTGGACAGGCCGATGCAGCCGATTTTCCCTTCTTGCTTAAGCTGACGGGCATAGGCCATGACGGGGCCGCCCATGACCTCCTGCCAGTCGGCGCGGGAGTCGACGTAATGGATCATACCGATTTCAACGTGATCCGTGCCCAGTCGGGCCAGCTGATCCTCGAAACCGGCGCGCATCTCCGCTTCGTCGCGGGTGCGCTTGTACTGCCCGTCCTTCCAGATGGTGCACAGGTGGGCCTGCAAAACGAATTTGTCCCTGCGGCCCGCCAGGGCGCGGCCCAGGTTACTGCGGAATTCGGGGTTGGGCGCGTACAGGTCGATGCAGTTGACCCCGTTTTCCTCCATGAGATCGACCAGCTCCTTCACCTGCTCGAACGTTTTGTCAATAAAGCCTTCACAGCCCATGCCGATTTCGCTGACGCGCAGGCCGCTGCGGCCCAGGGTGCGGTATTTCATCTCTTTGCGCTCCTTTTTCACTCCGCCGGCTTTGCCGGCCCTCTGTTTTCGTTTATGCTTTTTAGATTACATCATAGAGTGCGCTCCAAGTCAAGAGGCTGTTCATTGCCCGTACAGTGTGGTATAATAACTGTGCGACTGCTATTATACAGCCCGGCTCCCCTTTGGGGCTGCGGTATAATATTCGCAGCCAGTCCCCGCAAAAGACAAGCCAATACAAAGCCAGCTTAGAGGAGGCCCGGAAATATGAAAAGCAGGGAATCAGCGGAAAACTATCTGGAAGCCATTTTAATTTTAGGCCGGGTCAAGGGTAACGTCCACGCCATCGACATCGCCGCCCAGCTGGAATTTTCCAAGCCAAGCGTCAGTATCGCCATGAAAAAGCTGCGAGAGCAGGGGCAGATCGAGGTTGACAGCCTGGGACACATCACCCTCACCCCCCAGGGCCGTGAAATTGCCGAGCGCATTTACGAACGCCATACCTTTCTATCGAAGTGGCTGACCGACATCGGCGTCGATTCCCTCACCGCCGCTGAGGACGCCTGCCGCATGGAGCACGTTATCAGCGCCGAAACCTTTGACGCCATCCGGCGATATGTCTCGCAGGCGGAAACGGGAAAACAGCCGTAAGGCAGCCCAGCTTGAAAAAGCCGCCAGCCGGCGGCATTTTTCAAGCTGTAGACATAAAGCTGCCGCCAGCCACCACAGCGCGCAAGCCTTTGCCTGTGGTTTGGCCGCTATCCCACTACGTGAAGCCCCTGGGCTTTACTTTTGCCTGCTGTTGAGCTGCAGCGCTTACTCCCAGGCGGGCGCTTCGGGCTTCAGCCGGTTCATATCGACGTTGAGCACGGCGGCAATACGGATACAGATGGCAAGGCTGGCGTTGGCCTTGCCTTTTTCAATGCGCTGGTACCAGC
>CAJMOV010000072.1 GCA_905215125.1 uncultured bacterium
GATGTCACTGGAGCTTGCTGCGGAGGGATAACTGTTGAAGTGGTTATTGATCATCCCGGCTGTTGCGCTGGGGGTCATATTGGCGCTTTTTATCCTGGCGCTGCTGTTGCGTGTTGGCATCCGAATGTTGTACAGTAATCATGCTTTACAGGTATGGGTTAAAGCAGGTCCTGTAAGTATCCGTGTATTCCCCATAAAGAAAAAGCAGAGACAGCTGCATGGTAAGCAGGGGAAAGGCCGGAGGAGAAAAAAGCAAAGCTCAGGCGATAACGCTAGCCAGAGGAAAGCGCCTGCTTCAACCCCGAAAGATGTGTCCAAGACCGATTTTGAACAAAAAACTGGGGACAGGCTTAAGCAGCCGCGGCAAAATATGCAGGAAATCGATCTAGAGACCATTTGCGCCTATGTGCGCTTCGGCTTTGATGCAGCAGGCCGTCTGATGCAGGGGCTGCGTGTAGACAAGCTATGGGTAAAAGCGGATATTGCCGCGGACGATGCTGCCAAGACTGCATTGGCTTATGGCGGGGCATGCGCGGCGGTATCCAATCTGTTGCCTTTACTGGACAGAGCTCTTGACCTGCGAAGGAGGGATTTTACTGTCAATGCCTGCTTTGATAAAAACAGAACCGAGCTGGAGGGCGAGGTTATCATTACAGCTATGATCGGGCGCATGGCGCTTATAGGCCTGCGCATTTGGACAGAGTTTGGAAAATTGAAAAAGGCGGTGTCAAAAAATGAGCAACCTCAGTGATTTCATGGGACAGAGCATGGAAAAGATCCGTGAAATGATCGATGTTAACACCATTGTCGGCAACCCGATAACCACTCCTGACGGCACGACGCTGGTACCGGTATCCAAGGTTACGTTCGGCTTTGCGTCCGGAGGGAGCGACGTCGCTGCGGCTGCGCAGCAGCCGGACAAGGCGGTGCATTACGGGGCGGGCAGCGGCGCCGGGGTTTCCGTTCAGCCGGTGGCTTTTGTTGTTATTAACGGCGGTAATGTTCGCATGCTGTATCTTGAGACGCCGGCCAACAGCGCTCTGGATCGCATTATCGATTTAGTACCGGACGTCATTGATAAGGTTAAGGAAATGACCAAAAAAGAGGAAAAGGATCCTAAAGTCGTCTACTGATTGGGAACATAAAGTGTTTCGCTTGCTCGTATGATGAAACGTCGGAGATAGCCGGCTTAACAATACGGGCAGGTGAACACATGTGAAAAAGGTTTTTTCCGTTTTAGCACTGACGCTTCTTCTCCTTCTGCAAACTGGGATGGAGACGTATGCGCTGTCGGCGCAGTCGGCCGTACTGTACGACCCGTTGACCGATACTGTCATTACCGGTATTCAGGAAGACGTCCGTCGCGGCATGGCCAGCACGACTAAAATCATGACCGCTTTGGTTTCCCTTGATTTATATACACCGGAACAGGAGGTGGAAATCGACCCCTCCTGGTGCGGTATTGAAGGATCTTCAATGTATCTTAAGCCGGGTGAAAAGCTGACGGTATCCGATTTGCTCTATGGCCTGATGCTAAGCAGCGGCAATGATGCCGCCGTCGCCTTGTCCTGTATTTATACAGGAGACAGCGCAGACTTTGTCGCAAAAATGAATGAAAAAGCCCTTGAATTGGGCTTGTCCAATACCCATTTTGATAATCCCAACGGCTTGGATGGGGACACCCACTATTCCACGGCCAGCGATATGGCCCGCCTGGCTGCAGCAGCTATGGAAAACGAGCAGTTTCGTGAAATTGTCGGAACAAAAAGCATCAAAATTGGCGAGAGATACCTTAGTAATCATAATAAGCTGCTCAATCTGCTGGAAGGAGCAGAGGGAATAAAAACCGGCTTTACCAAAGCGTGCGGTCGTTGTCTGGTGTCTTCAGCCAGCCGGTATGGGCGTCGACTTATCGCAGTCACGCTCAATGCGCCTGACGATTGGAACGACCATATTTCTCTGCTCAACAGCGGCTTTTCCAGCATGGATGAGCAGCAAATTCTGACGGCTGGAGAGGTGGGCAGTGTTACTGTTGCGGCGGGAGAGATGTGCCGCACTATTCCCGTCTACATAGAAGAGGACTATTCCTTCCCGCTGCGTGCAGAGGAAACGCCGCAGGTTTCCCTATGCGGCCCGCGTATTGTTTATGGTCCGGTTGACGGCGGCGAGCAGTATGGTACACTTCGAGTTACCTTGGGAGATACGATACTGACCGAAGTGCCCGCCTATTATGCTGAAGGCGTGGCCGTTACGGTGAGGGAGCGCAGTATTGGAGAGAAAGTAGCGCAATGGTTTGCTGATTTGTGGGAGATGTTGCTTGGGTGAGGGAAAGGCTGCAAAAGATGCTCTCTGCCGCGGGTGTTTGCTCGCGTCGGGCGGCAGAGCGATACATTACAGACGGGCGGGTTACTGTCAACGGCGTCCTCGCGGCGGTAGGGGACAGCGCCGACTGGTCCTGTGATATAGTCGCGGTTGACGGCAGGCCTATCTCGCTGCCGGAAAAACCGGTTTATTTTATGCTGAACAAGCCGCGTGGCGTTATCACAACATTATCTGATGAGCGCGGCCGTCCCACAGTTATCGAGCTGCTGGATGGCGTGCAGCAGCGGATTTATCCAGTCGGGCGTCTGGACGGCGACACGGAAGGTCTGCTGCTGCTGACAAATGACGGTGCTTTGGCACAAAAGCTGACACACCCCTCTCATCAGGTTTACAAGCAATACCGGCTGACCATCCGGGTGACTGGATGGGATCCGAAGCTCCCGCCGGAAAAGGCTTTGGCGCAGCCCATTGTGCTGGATGGCCGCGCGGTAATCCCGGCTGTCTGCCGCATGATACAAAAAAACGGGCAGAAGGCCGAGCTGTCCATTTCTATCCGTGAGGGGCGGAACCGGCAGATCCGCAGGCTGTGCGAAGCGTGCGGCTATACTGTTTTGGCATTAAAACGGATTTCCGTCGGTGAGCTGAAATTAGGTGATTTGCCCGTGGGACAATATCGTGAATTGACACGGGATGAAGTTTCTTATTTACATTCGCTGTAAAGGCGGTGGACAAGCAGTGAAACGGTTAAGCCAGGCGATTGCAGCGGTTACCCCGCAGCTGACAAAAGGGCAGCGGCTGCTTGCCGCTTTTGTTACCGAGCATTGCGACAGGGCGGCCTTTATGAGCTCATTTGAGCTGGCCGCCGTGTCCGGCGTGAGCCAGTCTACGGTCATCCGGTTTGCATCAGCGCTGGGATATGCCAGCTATACGCAGCTGCAGGAGGCGCTGCAATATGAGCTCAAGTACCGCCTGTCGGCCTTGGAGCGCTTTGAACTGACTGAAGGCGTGGAAAATGATGTGCTTTTGGAAGGCATCGCGGCCAGCGACTGTATCAATATCAAAAAGAATCTGTCGGCAAATGGAGAAGAAGCGCTTGTGTCGCTGTGTACCAGCCTGTCATTTGCCGCCAAGGTCTATGTTTACGGGCAAGGGCACTGCATGGCAGCGGCGGTCTATTTGTGTTCTTACCTTCGTTTTTTGCTGCAAAACGTCTGTTGTGTTAACCTGACAGGAGAGGAACCTCTGTCTGTTATCAGCAGCATCAGCAGCGGAGATTTACTGATGATGTTATCTTTTCCACCTCATTCGGAGACGATCTTGCGCATGCTCGCCTATGCGCAGGACAGCGGCGCAACGGTAGCGTGCGTCAGCGAGGGATCCGACTCTCAGACAGCACAGCGGGCTGATATTGCGATAACATGCGAGTGTGGAGACTTCGGCGTCAATGGAAGCCTGGCGCCTGTTATTTCACTGTGTGGCAGCATTGTCTGTCTGCTGGCACACAATGATGAAAGGGCCGAGCAAAGGCTGCGTACCGCGGGCGACGTAATTCATTTTAAGGGAGAATAGAGCTTGGAGGATCTCATAGTCATAGGGGGAGGCGCAGCCGGAATGATGGCGGCCCTTACGGCGGCTGAGCAGGGGGCTCCAGTAACTCTGCTTGAAAGGAACGGTTTCCTCGGGGTCAAAGTCAATATCACGGGGAAAGGGCGGTGCAATGTCACAAATCGTTGCGACGTGCGCGAGCTAATCGCTTCCGTACCTGGAAATGGCAGGTTTTTATACAGCGCTTTTTCCGCCTTTGATTCACAGGAAGTTATGGATTTTTTCGAACAGCTGGGCGTGCCGCTTAAAGTGGAGCGGGGAAATCGTGTCTTTCCGATTTCTGATCGGGCAAAGGACATTACGGGCGCTTTGCAGCGCGCGCTGCGGCAGGAAAAGGTTAAGATCCGCATGCATACCAGGGCGCGCGGCATTACTGCCGAAAATGGAAGCGTAACTGGGGTGCAGACGGATCAGGGGGATATCCCTGCGCGGTACGTCGTACTCGCAACCGGCGGTGTTTCTTATCCCCGTACTGGCTCTGATGGCGATGGCCACCGTTTTGCACGGGCGTTGGGACATCAGGTGACGGCGCTCAAGCCTTCGCTGGTCCCTCTTCTTTCGCCGGATGAAGATTGCAGGCGTTTGGAAGGCTTGTCCCTTCGAAATGTCGCCCTTCGTATTATGCGTGGGGGGAAAATGCTGTATGAAGATTTTGGAGAAATGCTTTTTACCGCACATGGATTGTCCGGCCCGATAATATTGAGCGCTTCCGCGCATCTGGCCCACAGCGGCGGCTTTCCGTGCGTGGCGGTTATCGATCTCAAGCCTGCGCTGGATCATACTTCACTGGATGCGCGTGTCCTGCGGGATTTTTCCGAATCCAACAACCGCAACTTTTCCAACTCTCTGCAGAAGCTGCTGCCGCAAAAGCTCATTCCAGTCGTCATTGCCCGATCCGGGATTGACGCAGCGCAAAAGGTTAACAGCATCACCCGCAAACAGCGTGGACAGCTTTTAGACGTCATCAAAAATCTTCGGTTTTCTATTAGCGGTCTTGGCTCATTTGACGAAGCGGTTGTTACGGCCGGCGGAGTAGCAGTCAATGAAATTGATCCAAAAACACTTTCCTCAAAAACTGTAAAGGGATTATACTTTGCAGGAGAAATCATTGATGTTGATGCCTACACTGGGGGATTTAACCTGCAAATTGCCTGGTCAACAGGACGTAAGGCTGGGTTGTGCGCCGCACAGCAATACTGTAAAGAGGGGTAAAGGAATGAAGCATTACAGCATAGCTATTGACGGACCTTCCGGGGCAGGAAAGAGTACGCTTGCCAGAATGCTGGCGCGTGAGCTTCGGTTTATTTATGTGGATACCGGGGCCATGTATCGCGCGGTGGGGCTTTATGTTGCACGCGCTGGCATTGCCTCACAGGATCGTCCGGCCGTCATCGCGTGCCTGCCCGGTATCGATATCGCCCTGCGGTATGAAGATGGCGTTCAGCAGATTTTCCTCAACGGCGAAAATGTAAGCGCCGCCATCCGCACGGAGGAGGCGTCGCGCTACGCCTCCGACGTTTCCGCCATCCCGGAGGTGCGCGCTTTTTTACTCGACCGCCAGCGCGGTATGGCGCAAGGGGCCAATGTCATTATGGACGGAAGAGATATCGGCACTGTTGTGCTGCCGAAAGCCGACGTAAAAATCTTTCTGACGGCAACGAGCGAGGAACGCGCACAGCGCCGCTACGACGAGCTGATGGAAAAGGGGCAATCAGTCGTCTATAATGAGGTATTGGCCCATTTGCTCGACCGTGATAAAAACGATTCCAGTCGTGAGACGGCGCCGCTCTGTGCTGCAGCCGACGCTGTTGTGCTGGATACCACGGGGAATACGCTGGAGCAGTCGCTCGACCTAATACGTCATACCGTCAGGGAGAGAATCGGATATGTGGTTTAAGTTCTGTTATTGGTTGGTTTATATTGCTTTAAAGCCCATTTACCGCTTCCGTATTTACGGAAAAGAATATCTGCCGGACGGAGCCGCTGTTATCTGCGGCAACCACACTGCCAGGGTAGATGCTGTATTGGTGGCCTTGTCAATGGGATCCGGCGGCCGCTTTACCGCGATGGCCAAAGCGGAGCTTTTCAAAAATCGCTTTTTTGGAAAAGTGTTGGGCAGTCTGCATGTTTTCCCGGTCAATCGAGGCAAAAACGACATTGTCGCTATCAAACATGCGCTTAAAGCGTTAAAGGAGGGGCAGCAGCTGGTCATTTTCCCAGAAGGCACCCGCGTGCATGAAGGGGAAAAGGCCGATGCCAAGACCGGTGCCGGGATGTTGGCGTTGCGTTCAGGCGCTCCGGTTGTTCCCGTCTATATTACGCCGGGGAAAAAGGCGTTTCACGGCTGTAAAATCATTTATGGTACGCCCTTTGTGCCGCAGTGTGAGGGTAAACCGGGGCCACAGGACTACCAGAGGATCACAGATGAAATTATGGAAGCTATCCGCAAGGCGGGGCAGAGGGAGCTGACGGCGTAATGCAGGTTACAGTTGGGGAAAAAGCCGGTTACTGCTACGGCGTACGCCGGGCGGTTGAAATGGCAATGAGCGAATCGCAGACGCCAGGCAAGCTGTATACTGCGGGGTCAATTATTCATAATAAACAGGTTGTAGCCGAGCTTGCTCGTCGCGGCGTACAAGCCGTTGCTTCGGCTGAAGAGGTGACTGAGCCCGGACGGGTTATAATTCGCGCACATGGCATCTCGCCCAAAGAAATGACGGCCTATGAACAGAAAGGCTGCCGGCTTATAGACGCCACTTGTCCCAATGTCGCCGGCATCCACCGCATTGTTGCAGAGCAGCATGCGGCGGGCAGGCGCATTTTAATCATCGGCAAACATGGCCATCCTGAGGTTGCCGGTATCGCCGCGCGTGCCGGCAGTGACGCGATTGTCGTCGAAACGGAACGTGAATTGGATGAACTTTGCAAAAATCGACAGAATCGCCCAATGGCGGTTGTGGTGCAGACCACTTTTCAGAGAAAAATTTACGATCTGTTTGTAAATAAATTAAAAAACACTTGTCATGACCACTTGTTTTTTGATACAATATGTAAGGCTACCGATGATCGCCAAAGTGAGGCGGGTCGGTATGCATCCAAATCCGACGCAGTTATCGTTGTAGGAGACCGGCAGAGCAGTAACACCACGAGCCTGTATGAGCTTTGCCGGGCAGTATGTCCCAGGACCATCCAGGTTGAATCGGCGGATGAGATTGACATGGACACACTGCGAGGGGCGGGCAGCTTATTTATTACAGCGGGCGCTTCCACGCCGGATTTGATCATTAAGGAGGTAAGCAACAAGATGACTGACGAAATCAAAACCAACGAAAACGAAAGCTTCGAAGAACTGCTCGAGCAATCCCTCAAAACTTTACATACAGGAGAAAAGGTTAAAGGTGTCATCACCCAGATCAACAACACCGACATCCATGTTGACCTTGGTGTCAAACAGGCCGGATATATTCCCATGACCGAGCTGAGCGACGACCCTGAGTATGTGATTGCCGACAACATCCATATCGGCGATGAAATCGAAGCCTATGTCATGCGCGTCAATGATGTTGAAGGGCTGGTCATGTTGTCCAAAAAACGTCTGGACGCTGTCAAGAACTGGGAACGTTTGGAGCAGGCTGTTGAGAGCAAAGAGCCGCTGACCGGCACCATTGTCGATCAGAACAAGGGCGGTGTTGTCGCCATGGTTCTGGGTATCCGCGTATTTATCCCGGCTAGTCAGACCGGCTTGCCGCGTGAAGCCAGCTTTGATCCATTAATCAAGACCACCCAGAAGATCCGTATTACAGAGGTTAACCGTCAGCGCCGTCGCGTCGTGGGTTCCATTAAGGCTCTTCTGGCAGAGCAGCGCCGCGAAGCCGCTACCAAGATTTGGGAAACCATCGAGGTGGGCAAGAGATATACTGGCACTGTCAAATCCTTCACAAGCTATGGCGCTTTTGTTGACATTGGCGGCGTCGATGGTATGATTCATATTTCCGAGCTGTCCTGGAACCGCGTGAAGCACCCCTCTGATGTTTTGCAGCTGGGTCAGCAGATCGAGGTCTTTGTTATTGCGCTCGATCCTGAGAAAAAGAAAATTTCCCTGGGTTATCGACTGCCTGGAGATAACCCCTGGACCAAGTTTGAGGAAACCTACAAAGTCGGCGACGTCGCGAAAGTAAAGATTGTTAAATTCATGCCCTTTGGCGCCTTTGCTGAGGTTATGCCCGGCGTTGACGGCCTGATCCACATTTCGCAGATTGCCGACCGTCGCATTGGCCGTCCAGAGGAAGTATTGACAATCGGTGCAACAGTCGATGCCAAGATCATCGATATCGACAGCGAAAAGCAAAAGATCTCTTTGAGCATCCGTGCTCTGTTTGATCCGACCCAGCAACCTGTGTCGAATGAAGATCAGGGTGTTGACGTTGGAGAAAACGCTGAACAGTAATCTCTGATATCAAATGCTGACATCCCGTATTCCCGGACACAAAAACGTTGGGGATACGGGATG
>CAJMOV010000073.1 GCA_905215125.1 uncultured bacterium
CTGATGTAAATGGGCTTATATTTCCCGCGGCCGAACAGCAGATAATCTTTCGGGGGCACTGTGGGACACCTCTTTCTAAAAACTCAAACGGTAAAGTCAAAAGAGAGAAGTTGTTTTTATTCATTGTCAGGCGGAGTACCCAGTACGGCAAGAAGGTCAAGCGGGGCGGCCTGCTCCTGGGCGGCGTCACGGTTGGCGTCAATGGCGCTTTTCAGCTCGCTGCGCAGAATTCGGACGCTGCGCGGCGCTTCAATGGCCAGCCGAACCTGACCCTTTTCCACAGCGACGACCGATATAACAATGTCGTCGTTGATGACAAGGGATTCCCCCGCCTTGCGGCCGAGAATCAGCATGCGTCTTCCCCCTCGTCCCTGCGGCTGAACTCGGACAGCGGGTGGCGCATGCCATACTGCTGCCCTTCCAGGATAACCTGAGAAGCTCGGCGGGTTTCATCGTTGATGACAATGGGACAGCGCAGGTTGACCGTGCTTTCAGATACCGGTTGCCGCACAGCGCAGAGGACATAGAAGCAAAGATCCTGGCTGCGCTGCGCCCCCGCGACACGCAGCTGCTCCGCGGTCAGCTGCGGCGCATAGTCGGGTTTGAGAAAAAAGGGATTCATTGTGACAAACGCCAGATGAGGCGTCTGGACGCTTTGCAGGCAGAGCAGCGAGCCTTCGCTGCCGTCAAAGGGCAACAGAACAAAACGCTTTTCCTCTTCAAAGCCGAAAAGCCCGTCGCCAAAATGGAGGACATCGCTGTCTTCACATTCTATACGGCCAAAGTATTTGGTCTCAAGCTGCACGATGATTTCCTCCCGTTAAGCCTCCACGTCAATGGGTTTATAATCCGGGTCGGAGGAAGGCGGAACATAAATAGGGCCGCCGACATACTTGATGACAACATCCGGGCGCTGGGTTACGGAAAATTCAATATCGCCTGGAACAAATTTGAAATCGCCGTCGCCGAATTTCCAATCGAAGTTGAGCTTATCCATTTCATAACGGATGTTCATTTCCCCGCCATCCCATGAGATATCGGGCCCGACCGAGGGCAGGAACTGGATGCCGACGTTGGTTTTCAGATTCTGCGTCTGCGCCTCGGCGGCAAATTGGGTAACCAGCTCCTGGCCAATCTGTGCCTGCATCAGCAGCTGGCCGTGGCGGGCATATGTCGCAGTTGCCTGATAAGCGACCTGCTGGCCGCGCTGCGCGTTTTGCTCGATGCTGCGCACGGCGGTCGGCGTGATGGAATTGCGCGCCTCAAAGGTGTCGATATTGACACGGATCGGCCTGCTTTTAATGCTGAGACCACCTTTATCTCGTGAAACCTCCATCTCGGCGGTGCCGCGCGTGTACTCCAGACGGGCATTGGTGGTCTTCATTTCGATTTGAATCGGTATCGTCTTGATTTCAATTAGCGGATACATGTCCCTGTTTTCCCCCTTTTGCGGCTGCTGCGCCGAATAATATTAGCTCATGTAGTCAATCAGCGACTGCGATAAAATACTGTTGCCCACCTTGAGGGCGGCATTGTAACAATACTGCGCCCAGGAGAAGGACGTGATGGCATCAGCTAAATCAACCTGTTCAATAGACAGGATCTGCTCGTTAAGCATGTCTGCATTGTCTTCCAGCCGTTCGGTGTTATCGTTGAGAAAGCTGACCTTTGTACTCAGCTCTGTCTTTTTGCTCGTCAGGTTGGAAAGCGCGTCCTTGAGCTTGAGCTGAAGGCGGTTTGCGTCAATCTGATCCTGCTCGCTGGCCCAGGCGCCGTCCTGATCGGCCGATTCCCCATCGGCCGCGTCCTTGCGGCAGCGCGACAGAATTTCTCCCAGCTCTTTGACAATGGACGCGACGTTTTTGGGGTCGCCGTCTTCATCGACGCCATAGCCCAGGGCGTTCAGCCCCGACAAGGCCGAATTATAGGCGCTTGACGTGATAAGATTACCGTTGATATCTTCCTTCATCCCCAGGCCGAGATCGACATAGGTCGCTTCGTTCGCCATGGTTTCCAGCTTTTTCAGATCCTCCTGATCGGCGTAATAGGCTTTCCACTCGTCGGTGAGATTGGGATCGTTCGGATCGTTGGGGTCAGCCGGCTCCGGCGTGTCCGGCTTGGGAACGCCGCCGGCATTGACGTTGACGCCGCGGTAAAGCAGGTTTCCCGTCGTCTCGTCCCACGAGAAAGGGACGTTGAGGCCGTCGGCCCCGGCAAAAATAAAGGTGTCGCCATACTTGCTGTTCATGCTCTGCACGATCTCATCGGCAAGCTGCACAAGCTGCTGCCCCAGCGGCTCGCGCCCGCTGCCGGTTGGCGTATTCAGTCCGCGCAGGACCGAGGAGTTGGCCGCGTTGCCCAAATCGTCGCTGACGGTGTTCATAGCGCTGAAAGCCGCTGAAAATTTATTGGTGACGGCTTGGCTGTTTGTCAGGTGATCGCTGTTGCGCCAGAAGGACCGGCGCAGCTGAAAGGCCAGCGTGGCCGACGCGGGATCTTCGGCGTAAGAATTGAAGTTGCGCTGCGTCAGAACCATATTGCGCGCATAATTTAAGTTGTTGGCTGAACGCATAAGATCCGATTTATAATTGCGCAGCACGCCGTTTGTTGTGACTCTTACCATTTTTACGCTGCCCCCTATCTGCCGACGACGCCGGTGCCGTTGATCAGCTTATCCAGCGCTTCGTCCAGCGTTGTCATCAGACGGCATGCCGCCGCATAGGACTTCTGGTACATCATCAGGTTTGCCGCCTCGTCGTTCAAATCGACGCCTGACACAGAATCACGGCTGGTGTTGATATCAGACGCCGCCTGGGCGTAAGTATTCAGCATGGTGGTGGTTGTATTCTGGTCGTTGGCCAGAACCGACGCCGTCTTGGTCAGCATCTGCTGGAAGCTGCCGCTGAAATAAACAGTATCGCTTGCGCCGTCCACAATATCGCTTGGCCTGTAGTCAAAAGCCGCCGTCATTTGCGACAGGATGTGGGCCAGGTTTTCATTGGCCTGGCTCGGCGTCTCTCCCCCTGTCGGCTTAATGCGGGTGGTCAGGATATGGGTGGCTCCGTCAGCCCAGCCTGCAGCGATGGAAATATTAGCGGCCGTGATTCCTTCCGTGTCGTCGGTATCCCCGCTGTTGCTGAAAAGCGCGCCGCCGATAGCGATGCCTTGCTCCGCCAAACGCTCTTTTTGCTTATCCGTCAGCGTCATGGACGTATTGAGCGGATTGCCGCCCCACAGGACGTAATCGCCGTTTTTGTTCAGATAATTCCCGTTCTCATCAACCTGATAGCCGGTGTTGGCTTCATTGAGCACCTTGGCAAACTGGTTAGCCAAGGCGTCAAGCGCCTTTTGATAATACGGGATCCCGCGCTTGGTGGTGGCATCAGGATCAGGGTTGTAATCGGGATGATCGGGATCGGTAATGGAAAATTCGCCCATCTCGGTCAAAAGCTCGCGGGACGCCTGCAAGCCGCCATACAAATCATTATCGCCCAATTCGACAGCCTGGGATCCCTTCATTTCCACTCCCAGCGTATCGGTCAGCTTGGCAAGAACGATGTCGAAATTATCGCTGTCCACCATAACCGGGTTTCCGTCGGCGTCCACCATGGGGGTGCCGTCTGCATTTTGCCCCTGCACCTGCTTGATGGACAGCTGCGTGCAGTAGTTGCCGTCGAGCAAAACCGACTTTTCCGTGGTATTGCCCTGGTAATTTCCCGCAAGGCGGATGGTCATATGCTCTATTTCACGTCCGGCGCCAATTTGCTCTTTGGAGTAAATGACGTCGATCTTCATGTACTGTGAAAGCTGATCGATGAGCAGGTTCCGCTCGTCGCGCAGCTCAAGCGCGCCGTCGCCGTGAATATCGCTGGCGCGGATGGATTCATTGAGCTTTGCGATCTTCTGCAGGATTTCATTGACCGTCTCGATGTCTCCCTTGAGACTGTCCTCCTGATTTTCGCGGATCTTCTCCAGCTCGCCGGCATAGGTGTTGAAAAGCCCCACCAGCGTCGTGGCCGAGGACTTGACCAGATTGTCAAACTCATCCTGCCCGACGCCCTGGGTGTTGAGATTCTGGAGCTGGGTGATAAGGTCGGTCAACTGTTTCTCAATGACGCCGTCACCGTTTCCCTTGCCCACTTCGTCCAGAATAGAGGCTAACTCTTCCAAGCCGGCCAGCTTGGTATCCATAGCGCCGACGCTGGCCTGCTCATTGCGGTAACGGATGTCAAGATAGGGGTCGCGCAGCTGCGACACGCCGGTGCAAAAAACCCCCTGCCCTACCTTGGCCATATACAGGGGCTGGTAGCGGTCGCTGCCGCCCACCTTGAAGCTGATTTGATCCAGCTGCTGGCGGGTATATCCCACCGTATTGATATTTGCGATGTTGTGGCCGGTGACGTCCAGCCCCTTCTGCGCGGCGTAAATGCCAAGCCGGGCCGTGGTGAAGGCCCCAAATGTCGAAACGGAACTCATAGCATGTTCACTCCCTTACTGGTAGCGCGGCGGACTTTTTAAGTCCTGATATCGGTGCGCATGGACGGGGGCGGCCCGGGATTATCCGCGGGATCCACTCCCATATCGCGTATGATTTTTTCAATCTGATGTAAGTTACATTCCAGCGTTGAACGCGCCACTTCCGCCGCGCTCGCATAAACGCGGTAGCTGCTTTGCAGCCGTTCGACGGTTTCCCGCGCCTTAAGCTGCATGTCGGCGGGATAATGCGCTGCCAGTCCGCCGAGCGGCACGCCGCCCAGCCCCAGCTGCGCCAGAGCGGGCAGGCGCTTTTGCTCAAGCCCACGCAGTGACAAGGCAAACGCCTGCTCTTTTTTCATACATTCATTAAGAGTCTTCAGATCGTCGCCACGAACGGCGGCGGTTTTTTCCCTTTCAACCCCGGCCAGCTGATCCAGCGTACTGCACAAGCTGTCCAGCAGGGCGAGATATCCGGCGTAATCCATTGCAGCCATCAGTCAGCCCCCTCCATCATCAACATGCGGGCCGCGATTTCACGGGCGTCGGGGCGGTATTCTCCACTGAGCACCTGTCTGCGCAGCTCTTGAATGTCCCCTGTCGTGACGGCGGTGCGAACCTCCTGCGACAGGCGGCCGACAATCTCCATCTGAAAGCGATGCCCTGCGGATACATCCTGTGAAATGGCGATTTTATCAAAGCTTCCCTCTGCTGTACGTGTGCGCGCTGCGGCTTCAATACCGACCGAATAAGGCCGTACCGGGCGCACGGGGCCGATGCCCCCTGTACCGGAAGTCAATGCCATATTCATAACACTCCTTTCAGGTGGAATCGTGCAGCGGTAGACGTTTTCAATATTTATATCGGAAGAATATGCAGAAAAATAAGAGCAAAGACGGCGGGAACTTTCCCTTGCAGCCGTTACAGGCTGTTTAAATGGCGCAAAAGCACGGCTGCGATGTCCTCGCACGACGCCTGTATGCGCACCGCGCCAATGTCAAACGCCACCTTGGGCATGCCGTAAACGACGGAGGAATCTTTGTCCTGCCCGATGGTGTAAGCGCCGTTGCGGCGCATGTTGAGCAGACCCTCCGCCCCATCGCGGCCCATGCCTGTCATCAGGATGCCCACCGTCTTGCGGTCGGCAATGCCCGCCATGGATAAAAAGAGAGCGTCGACCGACGGACGGTGCCCGCTGATCTTTTCATCCTTTCGGCAGCTCAGCGTATAATGCCCGCCCGTCTTGACAACGCGCGCCTGCAAATCGGCGGGGGCGACCAGAACGCGCCCACGGCGGATGATGTCGCCGTTTTCCCCTTCCTTGACCTCCATTGCGCACAGGCGGTTGAGACGCTCGGCGTACATTTTGGTAAAGCCGGTCGGCATATGCTGGACAATGATCATGCCGGGGATGTCGGCAGGCAGGCGCTTCATCACCTGCAGCGTGGCCTCAGTCCCGCCTGTAGATGCACCCAGACCGATGATGACGTTGTCCAGCGCCGGCCTGACGCCCAGGCTGGGCGCTGGGGCGGCCGTTTCCATCCTGCGCAGCGCGGCGGCTCCGCCCTGCCGCACCTTGGCGCAGGAGGCGACGATAATTTTTTGCGTCAGGGCGGACAAAAAGGCTTCGTTGCCCTGTATACCATCCGGCTTGCGGACAAAATCCACCGCGCCGGCGGCCAGCGCATCAAAGACGCGCAGATTGAGTGACGAAACCAGAATAACGGGCACTGGATGGGTGGGCAAAAACTGTTTCAAGAAGTCAATCCCGCTCATTCCAGGCATTTCGACGTCCATGGTGATAACGTCCGGCTTCAGCACGGGGATTTTGCTTTTTGCGTCCAGCGCGTTGATGGCGTAGCCGACCACCTCAATCTGCGGCCGGCCGGAAAGCCCGCGTATGATCAAATTACGCGCCACGGCGGAATCGTCTACAACCATGACGCGAACCGTTTTCCTTGGCAGAGACATACCTCACGCTCCTTATGAAATAGACCGGGCCCCGACCTACTTCTGAAAGGTAGAAGGGGCCAGACGGCGGTACTTGCTGCCTGGACTGATATTCTCCGAGTGGCCGATAAGCAAGTAGCCCCCGGGTACAGTGGCATCATAAAAGCGGCCGACCAGGGCGTCCTTGGTGGGCTGGTCAAAATAGATCATGACATTGCGGCAGAAAATAACGTCAAACCGCAGCTTGAAGCGGATGGGATCCATGAGATTGAAGGCCTGGAAGATGACGTTATTGCGAATACGCGGCGCGACGGCATATTTTCCGCTTTCCTTATCCGGGACAAAGTACTGGCTTTTCCAGCTTGCGGGGATACTGTCAGGCAGCTCGTACACCCCCTGCTTGGCCGCCGCAAGCGCGCGGTGTGAAATATCCGTCGCAAGCACGCGGGTGTCCCAGGCCGCCGCTTCACGGCCCAGAAAATCCATGATGTACATGGAAATATTATATGGCTCCTCCCCCGAGGAGCAGCCGGCGCTCCAGATGGACAGTACCTTGTCGCGCCGGTGCCGCTGAACGAGATCAGGCAGAATAACGCGGACGAAAAAGTCAAAATGCTCCTTTTCCCGCTCAAAAAAGGTGTAATTGGTTGTCAGCTTGTTGAGCACCATCTCCATGTCGTCGGCGTCGCGCGACTTGATAAGATGGTCGATAAAGGATCCAAAATCCTGATACCCGCGCGTCTCAAGCGCAGAAGACAGACGGCTTGTGATAAGCTGGCGTTTGCGCGTCAGGTCAAGGCCGTAATTCTTCTGCAAAAACTGCGTCAGCTTGCGGAAATCGGCCTCAGAAAGTGTCAGTGCCACACGCTTTACCCCCTGCTCTCTCTGTCTAAGCGCTGACCAGCAGGACGCAGTCCAGCACCATCATGGTGCCGCTGCCGTCGGGCAGGGTGCACATGCCGGACACCAGCTTCTGGTCATTGTTTGCCGGCATGGGGGAGACGCTGCCCTTGGGAATGGTGATCATCTGCTCAACGGTATCGACCAAAATGCCCAGCTGTGTACCGGCGACATTGATGACAACAATGCAGTTATCCTCCTGCGAAGGCTTTCCCAGACGCAGACGGATGTCAATGATGGGGATGATCTGACCCCGCAGGTTGATGATTCCGCGGACATAATGGGGTACCATAGGCAAGTGAGTTATGGCATAGTTGGTCAGAATCTCAACGACATACTCGGCTGAAACGCCGAAGTGCAGCCCGTCGGACAGAAAAATGAGATACTGATCCCGCAGCGTTTCCGCCCCGTCTTCCACATCAAAAGCGACCGGCTCGTCAGCCACTGTCATTTTGCTTTCATCCGGCATGGTGTTTCCTCCTCACGCTCAAATACCGGCCGATTGAACGGCGGAATAGAGATTGGCGATATCCAGAATAATGCTGATATTGCCGTCGCCCAGAATGGTGCAGCCGGCAATGCCGCTGTTTTTGATATTGAAGCCGTTGACATAGCCGGGCAGCGGCTTGACGACAGCCTGCTGCTCGCCCCGCAGCTCGTCGACAAACAGGCAGTAGGAATACTCGCCCGCGTCGACCCACATGACAATGCCGTCCTCAATGTTGTCGCAGCCTTTTTCCAGCCCGTAGATATCCTTGATGCGCACGACGGGGTAGAAATTGTCGATGGTCTTGATGATCTCGCCTTTTGTGGCGTCGTGAATTAGCTCGCCGGCGCTTACCTTAAAGGACTGGCGGATGTTATTTGTGGGGATGGTAAAGATGGAATCGCCGACGGCGACCTCCATCCCGTCCATGATGGCCATGGTCAGAGGGATCTTAAGCACTGTCGTCATGCCCTTGCCGCGCTCGCTTGTAATGGTGACGGTGCCGCCGACGTCCTCAACGTTTTTCTTGACGACGTCCATGCCGACGCCGCGGCCGGAAAACTCGGTAACCTCCTGGTTTGTGGAAGACCCGTGCATGATGAGGACATTGAGGATG
>CAJMOV010000074.1 GCA_905215125.1 uncultured bacterium
GCTGGAGACGGGCGCCGTGACCTTTTCAAAGGCTTACGGACTGCTGGGAAGGACAGAAAACGCAGACAAGCTCATCGAGAATATTACGGAGGAATAATTTATGGTACATTTTGTTGGTGCGGGCAGCGGCGCTGCCGATCTGATTACCGTGCGCGGCGCACGCCTTTTGAAAGAAGCCGACGTCATCATTTACGCCGGCTCGCTGGTCAACCCCGATGTTTTGCAGTACGCAGAAGCAGGGTGTGCAATTTACAACAGCGCCACCATGACCCTGGAAGAGGTCCTGCATGTGATTCGGGAAGCGGAAGCGGCGGGCAAGACCACCGTCCGCCTGCATACCGGTGATTCCAGTATTTACGGTGCTGTCCGCGAGCAGTTTGACGAGCTGGAAGCGCTGGGGATCGAATATGATGTCTGCCCGGGCGTATCCGCCTTTTGCGGGGCGGCAGCCGCGCTGCGCGCCGAGTATACCCTGCCCGACGTCAGCCAGACGGTCATCATCACCCGGACTGCCGGACGCACCGCCGTTCCCGAACGGGAATCCATCCAGGCGCTGGCGGCGCACCAGTCCACCATGGTGCTGTTCCTGAGCACAGGCCTTACCGACAAGCTCCAGGCCGAGCTGCTAGAGGGCGGCTACCCAGGCGCTACGCCGGCGGCGGTCGTCTATAAAGCCACCTGGCCTGATGAAAAAATCTTCCGCTGTACGGTGGATACGCTGCATAAAACGGTCTCTGAAAATGGCCTGACCAGAACTGCGCTTATCATCGTCGGCGGCTGCATGGGTGAAGGATACGGCCGATCCAAGCTGTACGATCCCGCATTTACCACCATCTTCCGGGAGGCAAGCAGATGAAAGCGGCCGTGTTTGCCTTCAGCCGGCAGGGGTGTAAAACCGCTCGCCGCGCGATAGAATGTCTGCCGCGCGGCGAGATAAGGGCCTTTGCCACGGCGCGCTTTGAGGAACCGGGGTTTTCACCCATCGGACGTCCCAGCAAAGCCTTTTACGGCCCTATTTTTGAATGGGCCGACGCCATGATTTTCGTCGGATCCGTCGGCATTGCCGTGCGGGAGATCGCGCCTTTTGTAAAAGACAAACGCACCGATCCAGCGGTTATTTCCATGGACGAGCTGGGAACCTTTGTCATCCCCCTGCTGTCCGGCCATATCGGCGGGGCCAATCAGCTTGCCCTTGAGCTGGCGCGGGAGCTCGGGGCCACGCCGGTCATCACCACAGCCACCGATATCAACGGAAAATTCTCTGTGGACGCCTGGGCGGCCCGCCATAACCTGGCCATTACCAGCATGGCTGAAGCGAAAGCCGTGTCCGCCGCCATTTTGGAGCGACCCGTCCCCCTTGTGTCCCGCTTTCCCATCGCAACTGGCCTGCCGGCCGGCGTCGTTGCCGGAGAGCAGGGAGAAATTGGAATCTGCATTTCGCACCTGCGGGAAAAGCCCTTTGTCCACACTCTGCTGCTGGTGCCGCCGGTGCTGCACCTTGGCATTGGCTGCCGGCGCGGTACCCCGACGGAAGCGTTTCGGGAGGCGGTGGATCGGGTGCTCGACGAGCACAGCATCCATCCAAAGGCCATCCGGCAGGCGGCTTCCATTGACATTAAGTCCAATGAAGAAGGGCTATTGGCTTTTTGCCATGAGCGGGCCTTTCCCATTGCTTTTTATACGGCGGAGCAGCTGCGGGCCGTCCCCGGAGCGTTTACGCCGTCCCCGTGTGCGCTCAAGCACACAGGAGTAGACAACGTTTGCGAGCGCTCGTCTATGATAGGCGCGGAAAGGCTGCTGGTAAAAAAGACCGTTCACAACGGCGTCACCGTTGCGGTCGCCATGACAAGCTGGGAGGTGCGTTTTGAGTAAGCTGAGCATTGTGGGCATCGGCCCCGGGGATTACGATAATATGACCATTCGGGCAGATCGCGTCCTTCAGGGCTGCGACACCATTATCGGTTATACCGTCTATGTGGATTTGATTAGGAATCGCTACCCTGAAAAGGAGTTTATGACGACCCCCATGACACGGGAGGTGGAGCGCTGCC
Source organism: uncultured bacterium (assembly GCA_905215125.1). GTDB lineage: Bacteria > Bacillota > Clostridia > Oscillospirales > Butyricicoccaceae > Ventrousia. The sequence continues at coordinate 2,052 of CAJMOV010000074.1, forward strand.
GAATGGCACTGGAGGCTGCGCGGGAAGGCAAAAGCGTAGCGATGGTCTGCTCTGGCGACAGCGGGATCTATGGAATGGCAGCCCTGATTTATGAGCTGCGGGGCGAAAGCGAGGAGCCGGCCGTGGAAGTCGTCCCCGGTCTGACTGCTGCCTGTAGCGGCGCCGCTTTGCTGGGCGCGCCGCTGACCCATGATTTTGCCGTGATCAGCCTGAGCGATCGCCTGATCCCCTGGGAAAGGATCGAAGCCCGACTGAACGCCGCGGCAGCCGCCGACCTTGTCATCGTCTTGTATAACCCGGTAAGCAGCGGCCGGCCCGACCATCTCAAGCGCGCCTGTGAAATCCTGCTGAAAACGCTGGGAGAGGAGCATCCCTGCGGCGTGGTCCGGAACATCGGGCGGGAGGGGGAAAATGTCCGTATCCTATCCCTTGCCCAGTTGAAAGAGGATCGGCGGGCGGATATGTTCAGCACCGTATTCATCGGTAACAGCACGACTACCGTGATTGGGGGCAAAATGGTGACGCCCAGAGGATACCGGAATGTATAAGATCTGCGTGTTCGCAGGTACCGCCGAAGGCCGCGAGCTGGTGGAGTTCCTCTCCGAGCAGCCCGTTCAGGTGACTGCCTGCGTCGCCACGGATTACGGCGAGACCCTGCTTCCAAGGGCGCAGAACCTGAGGATTTCCTCCGGGCGGCTGCGCCCGGAGGAAATACAGGCGATGATGCAGGCCGAGCGGTTTGATTTGGTGGTGGACGCCACCCATCCCTACGCCGCCGCCGTCACCGAAAACGTCGCTGGTGCCTGCGCTGCCACCGGGACGGAGTACCTTCGCCTGCTGCGGGCGGCAAGCGCCGCGCCGGGAGAGACCGTTTTTGTCTCAGACGCTGCGGAGGCTGCGGCCTATTTAAGCGCCGGGCAGGGGAACATCCTGCTGACCACAGGCAGCAAGGAATTGGAGCGGTATGCGGCCATCCGGGGCTTTCGTGAACGGGTGTATGCCCGTGTCCTGCCCATGGAGGAGTCCTTGCAGCTTTGTCGAGCGGTCGGGCTTGCGCCGTCCCACATCCTGGCCATGCAGGGGCCGTTTTCTGCGGAAATGAACGCGGCCATGCTCCGCGCCGTGTCGGCAAAATATATGGTGACAAAGGACAGCGGCAGCCTTGGCGGATTTGATGAAAAAGCCGCCGCCGCCCACAAGGCCGGCGCTGCGCTGGTGGTTATCGGCCGCCCCGTACAGCGGCCGGGGAAAAGCCTTTCAGAGACGCTGGACATTCTGTGCGCACGGTTTGGCCTGCTCTATCAGCCGCGGGTCAGCGTGGTCGGAATCGGCCCCGGGGCTGATTCGGCCATGACGGGCGAGGTCCATTCGGCCATTGAAAAAGCCGACTGCCTGATTGGGGCGAAGCGGATGGCGGGGGCAGCGCGCCCGGGACAGGCTGTTTTTGAAGCCGTTTCCCCTGACGCCATTGCGGAATATATTGCCGCCCATAAGGAGTACCGCAGCTTTGCCGTGGCCATGTCCGGCGACGTGGGCTTTTTCAGCGGGGCAAGGAAGCTGCTGCCAAAGCTCAAAGGCTATAAGGTCAGCGTGCTTCCGGGATTAAGCTCTATGGCCGTCCTCTGCGCCCGACTGGGGATTTGCTACGAGGACGCCGTGCCTGTCAGCGTGCATGGCCGCGAGCGTAATATTGCTCAGGATGTCCGGGCAAACGCCAAGGTCTTTGCGCTGGTGGGCGGCGAAAACGGCATGGCCCGTCTCTGCCGTACCCTGACGGAGTCCGGGCTGGGGCATGTACAGGTCAGCGTCGGAGAAAGGCTGAGCTATCCCGATGAAAAGATCACGACAGGCACTGCAGCCGAACTGACAGAGCGGCGGTTTGAAGCCTTGAGCGCAGCGATAATCGAAAACAGCCATGCAAGCCGTGTTGTCGTCCACGGTCTGCCCGACGCCGCCTTTCAAAGGGGCGGGGACGGCGACGTTGTGCCCATGACCAAAAGCGAGGTGCGATCGGTCTGCCTTTCCAAGCTGCAGCTGACATCCGACGCCGTCTGCTGGGACATCGGCGCCGGCACGGGATCGGTCGCAGTCGAAATGGCCTTGCAGGCCCGGCAGGGGGAAGTGTACGCCGTTGAGCAAAGGGCCGACGCCATCAGCCTGCTGGAAGAAAACAAAGCCAGGTTTGGCGCCGGCAACCTGACGGTGGTTGCCGGCCGTGCGCCCGAAGCCTGCCGCAGCCTTCCCGTGCCCACCCATGCCTTTATCGGCGGCAGCTGCGGGGGCATGAAAGAAATCATCGCCCTGCTTCTGGAGAAAAACCCCTGCGTCCGTATTGTTGCGACGGCTATCGCGCTGGAAACTGTATCTGAGCTTACAGCCTGCATCAACGCTTTCGCCTTTGCAGAGCATGAGGTGATTTCACTGGCGGTGACCCGGGGACGGGCCGCCGGGAGCTACCACCTGATGACTGCGCAAAACCCTATTTATATCTTCACCCTGCAGGCAAAAGGGGAGAAAGGATGAAGTGGTCTTTGCTTGCGCTGCTTATCGGCTTCTGCATTGATTTGCTGGTGGGAGACCCCAGACGTATCCCGCACCCTGTCGTCGGTATCGGCAGGCAGATCGCCTTTTGGGAAAAAGGGCTGCGCCGCCTGCTTCCCAAAACGGCTGCGGGGGAAACCCTTGCAGGGGGAATCCTATGGGTGCTGGTCGTGAGCGTATCCACCGTCATTCCCGCCCTGGTCTTATGGCTGTGCCTCCGGGTCAGCCCATGGCTGCGCCTGGCGGCTGAAGGCGTCATGTGCTGGCAGATACTGGCGACAAAATCCCTTCGGGACGAGAGCATGCGGGTCTATTACGCCTTGCAGGCCGGCGATCTGACCAAGGCCCGCGAGGCGGTCTCTATGATTGTCGGCCGGGATACCCAGCGCCTGGACGGAGTGGGAATCACCCGCGCCGCGGTGGAAACGGTGGCGGAAAACACCTCAGACGGCGTCGTGGCCCCCATGCTATTTGCGGCGCTGGGCGGAGCGCCGCTTGGGTTTTTTTACAAGGCCGTCAACACCATGGACTCCATGCTGGGTTATACCGACCCACCATATAAGAATATCGGCCTGATCCCGGCAAAAATGGACGACGCTGTCAATTTTCTGCCGGCCCGGATTTCCGCACTTTTGATGTTGGCGGCCGGCGTCCTTTTGAGGCTGGACGTAAAAAACGGCTGGAAGATTTTTCGGCGTGACCGGCACAGGCACGCAAGTCCCAATTCCGCCCAGACCGAGTCGGTGTGCGCCGGACTTTTGGGCGTGCAGCTGGCGGGGGACGCCTGGTATCACGGGCGTCTGCACCGGAAGGACTTCATCGGGGATCCCAAGCGCCCGGTGGAAAGCGAGGATATCCCCCGCGCCTGCCGGCTGCTCTATGTGACGGCTGCTTTGGCGCTCGCTTTATGCTGCGGCGTGAAAATCCTTATTTTGCTGTGAGGGGAGGAGCAATATGTTGTATCGAGCGGTCAATCCGCATGGTGGCGATCTTTATAGCCGCCCTGTCGCGCTGGATTTTTCCGCAAACACCAATCCTCTCGGCGTGCCGGATACAGTCCGACGGGCAGTGGAGGATTCCACAAATCGGCTGAGTCAATACCCCGATCCGTATTGCCGGGCGCTGGTAAGGGCTATCGCTGCCTTTGAGCAGACGCCGGAGGAGACCATACTCTGTGGGTGCGGCGCGGCCGAGCTCATCTATTCCTACTGTATGGCGGCCAGTCCACGGTGTGCGCTCGAGCTGGCCCCCACTTTTTCCGAGTATTCAGCGGCGTTGCAAGCCGCGGGCTGTACGGTGGATCGGTACCTTCTCCCGGAGGAAAACGGCTTTGCGCTGGACGCGCGCTTTTTACAGGTCCTGGAAGCCGGGACATGGGATACGCTGATGCTGTGCAACCCCAACAATCCCACCGGACGGCTTGCCGATCCGGATTTGCTTGAGCATGTCGCCCGCCTCTGTCATGAAAAAGGCATTCGCCTGTTCGTAGACGAATGTTTTCTGGATCTCACCGACGCAGGGAGCGGGCAGAGTATGAAAAGGCATCTGCGCCGATTTCCCGGACTGTTCATCTTGAAGGCGTTTACCAAAAGCTACGGTATGGCCGGCCTGCGGCTGGGATACTGCTTGAGCGGCGATTCCCAGCTTCTGGCGGCTATGAGCCGGGCCGTTCAGCCCTGGAATGTCTGTGGCCCTGCACAGGATGCCGGCGTCGCCGCCCTGAAGGAAACGGGCTTTTTGCAGCGCGCCCGTGAGCTTATCCGGGAGGAAAGGGCCTGGCTGACAGAACGGCTGAAGGCTCTGGGGCTCAGGCCAAATCCTTCCAGCGCCAATTACCTGCTGTTTTACAGCCCGCGGCCGCTGGGAGAAGCGCTGTTGGAAAAAGGGCTCCTCATTCGCGATTGCGCCAATTACCACGGCCTGGGCGCTGGCTGGTACCGCATCGCGGTAAAGAAGCACAAGGAAAACGAAGTTCTGATTTCCGCCCTGGCGGATATATTGGGGGAACGCTGAAATGGCAAAAAGCATCATGATCCAGGGAACCATGTCCAACGTGGGCAAAAGCCTGCTGGCAGCCGGGCTGTGCCGTATTTTCAAACAGGACGGCTTCCGCGTGGCGCCGTTTAAAAGTCAGAACATGGCGCTCAATTCCTTTATCACTGCAGAGGGCGGCGAAATGGGCCGTGCCCAGGTGGTGCAGGCCGAAGCGGCCGGCATCGCCCCCCATGTGCGCATGAATCCCATCCTGCTCAAGCCCACCACCGACGTCGGCAGCCAGGTCATTGTAGGCGGCGTAGTGCAGGGAAATATGCGGGCCATGGAGTATTACCGCCGCAAGCGGGAGTATATTCCCGCCGTTATGGAGGCGTATAGCAGCCTTGCCGCCGAATATGACGTCATCGTCATAGAGGGTGCCGGCAGCCCTGCCGAAATCAATTTAAAGCAGGAGGACATCGTCAATATGGGCCTGGCCAGGCTGGTCGACGCCCCGGTGCTGCTGGTGGGCGATATAGACCGGGGCGGCGTATTCGCCCAGCTTTACGGGACCATTGCGCTGCTGGAGAAAGAGGAGCGGGCGCGGATCAAGGGGACGGTCGTAAACAAATTCCGGGGCGATCGCAATATTCTGGCCCCCGGTCTGGAAATACTGGAAACGCTGTGCGGCGTCCCAGTGGTGGGGGTCGTGCCGTATACTGATGCGGACATAGACGACGAGGACAGTCTCACCGAGCGCTTCAGTCGGGGCACTGCCCGAAAGCTGCTGGACGCAGCCGTCATCCGTCTGCCGCGCATCTCCAATTTCACCGATTTCAGCCCCTTTGAGCGCTACGGCAGCGTTTCCCTGCGTTATGTGGATCGGGTTGCCGACCTGCATAAGCCCGATATCATCCTTTTACCCGGCACCAAGAGCACCATCGAGGACTTGCGCTGGCTGCGCCAGTCCGGCCTGGAAGCGGCAGTGCAGAAGGCCGCGGCCGCCGGGACGCTGATAATCGGTATATGCGGCGGGTATCAGATACTGGGGCATACGATTTCCGATCCCGCACAGGTAGAGGCCGCCGGCGTCAGCCAAATCGCCGGCATGGGCTTGCTGGACATTGACACCGTATTTGCGGGAGAGAAAGTGCAGACTCAGGTCCGCGGTGCTTTTGAAGGGGTCGAGGGCCTTCTGTCCGCCCTTAATGGACTGCGCTATGAAGGGTATGAAATCCATATGGGCCGCAGCGGCGAGACGCTGCCGCCGCTGGTAGGGAAAAGCAACGTTTATGGCAGCTATATCCATGGTATTTTTGACGCCCCCGGCGTCTGCGACACGGTTTTAAAAGCTGTCTGTGAGCAAAGAAATATTGACTTTGACGCTTTGGGCACCTTTAACATGCACGAGTATAAAGAGCGGCAGTATGATTGTCTGGCCGACGCAGTGCGCTCCGGCTTGGATATGGAATATATCTACCGCATCCTGAACCGCGAGGTGTGACAATGGCGGGTCTAATTCACATTTACTGCGGCGACGGCAAGGGAAAGACCACCGCTGCCGTAGGGCTTACCGTCAGGGCAGCCGGGGCGGGAAAGGCAGTGGTGTTCACCCAGTTTTTTAAAGACGGCGGATCGGCTGAAATCGCTATGCTGCAAAGGCTGGAAAACATTCACGTCATGCACTGCAAAACCGTTCCCGGCCGGTTTAGGAATATGACTGAAGCACAGAAAGCCCAGGCGCGGGACGATTACAGCCGCCATTTTGAAGGAGTGCTGTCCGCCGCCCCATCCGCC
>CAJMOV010000075.1 GCA_905215125.1 uncultured bacterium
TGCAATGTGGTGGGAATCGACCCCCGCTGCGTGCAGATGTAGCCTGCCTTGAGTCGGCATGCCGAATAGGGGATCAGCCGCACTTATCGCGGCTGCATTAGATGCGTCATCGCCCCTTGAATCCATGCCTGCAAAAGAGGCCAAGAGTCGGCAAACCTGTGATGGAAAACATCTAGGCTGTATGACAAGTGGCAGGTGAAGGATTGCAGTGCGGACTAAGTGGCAATTCGGTATCGTGTCTGGCGACAACACGGCCTGGCCTTTAAAGGGAAACCGCCGTATCGGCGACGAGCGGCAGGCCTGGGGGAAATCCAACCGAACCTAAGCCGTAAGATTTACTTTGCCTGCTGCCACTTTCATTTTTGTGAAAGGAACGAGGGGGAGATTGTATCAGTACGCCTGACTCACAAAATAAAGGAGAGGACAGCGGAAAGCGCCATAGCGCAAAGCCCAAGAAAAAGAGCAATGCCAGCTTTGTCGTCACTATGGTTTTTGTCAGCTTTTCTCTTTCTGTTTTATTTTCGTACAGCTCGTCAGCTGCGTTAAAGGATACCAATGTTTTTATCACCCTATCCGTTCTTTGCTTTTTTGTATTGCTCGGCGTTTTGTTCGATATTATTGGGGTGGCCGCAACTTCAGCCAATCTCAAGACCTTCAACTCTATGGCGGCCAAACGGGTCAAGGGGGCGAAGGAGGGTATCTGGCTCATCAAAAACGCAGAAAAGGTCGCCAGCTTCTGCAATGATGTCATCGGTGATATCTGCGGAATTATGAGCGGTACAACCGGAGCTCTGATCACTACGGAAATCATCGCCGCTTATGCGTTAAATCCTATTGTGGTCCCCCTGCTTGTCACGGGAGTGGTGGCCGCTGCGACAATAGGGGGCAAGGCAGCGGGGAAAACGCTTGCTGTGCGCGGAAGCGACAGCGTTGTTTTCCTAGCGGGAAAAATTGTCTACTGTTGCAAGAAAATTATTGGCAGGGGAGATTGAACACATGGAACGCTACCCTGTTTTGGATCGGATAAATAACCCGGAGGATCTCAAACAGCTGCCTAAAGAAAGCCTGCCTGAGCTGTGCTCGGAGATTCGGGAGTTTTTAATTGAAAATGTTTCTAAAACCGGGGGGCATTTGTCGTCTAATTTGGGCGCGGTGGAAATCAGCGTTGGGCTGCACCGCGTTTTTTCTTCTCCCGCCGATCATCTCTTTTTCGACGTGGGGCATCAATCGTACATTCACAAGATTTTGACCGGCAGAAAGGATCGTTTTTCCACACTGCGTTCCTTAGACGGCCTGAGTGGGTTTTTGCGGCCGGATGAAAGCGAACATGACTGCGTTATCTGCGGGCATGCGTCCAACTCCATATCGGCCGCACTGGGCATTGCCCGCGGCAGCCGTCTGGCAGGGGAGCAGTGCTCGACCGTCTGCGTCATCGGCGACGGCGCCTTGACAGGCGGCTTGGCATACGAGGCGCTCAATGATGCCGGGCAGTCGTGCGAGCCGCTTATTATTGTTTTTAATGATAACGAAATGTCCATCAGCCGCAATGTGGGCGCGCTGTCCAAGCGCCTTTCCAAAATGCGTAGCAAGCCGGGCTATTTTAAGCTGAAATGGAAGGTAAAGCATTTTCTCTGCCGTTTTAAGGGCGGGGATCGTGTTATTAAAAATATCTCATCGCTGAAAAACCGTATGAAAGCGGCCCTGCTCAAAGAAAGTATTTTTGAAATCATGGGCTTTCGTTATCTTGGGCCTGCTAACGGCAATGATATTACCGCTGTCTGCGATTTGCTGGAGGAAGCAAAGAGCCTGCGAAGGCCGGTTGTCGTTCACCTGAAAACAGTCAAGGGAAAAGGCTATTTTCGTTCAGAGGTGCGCCCCGATCGCTTTCACGGTGTTTCCGCCTTTGACGTTGTGTCGGGACAGCCGCGGGCTAAAAGCGGCGTCGGGTTTTCTGATGTATTCGGCGCAGCGCTTTCTGCTTTTGCTGAAACGGATCCTTCTATCTGCGCTATAACTGCGGCGATGGAGGCTGGGACGGGTCTGTCCGCATTTGCCGAGCGTTTCCCCGACCGTTTTTTTGACGTCGGCATCGCGGAAGAGCATGCCGTTACGATGTCGGCAGGAATGGCGACGCGTGGGATGCGGCCGGTCTGCGCTATTTATTCGACATTTTTACAGCGTTCATACGACCAGCTGCTGCACGATGTGGCAATTCAAAAGACTCATGTCGTATTTGCCGTCGATCGCGCCGGGTTGGTCGGAGAGGATGGCCAGACCCATCAAGGGATTTTTGACATTGCCTATCTCACCAGCGTGCCTAATATGACAGTATTCGCACCTTCCACCCACGCAGAAGTACAGATTGCGCTCAAGCGTGCACTATACCAGTACCAGACGCCGGTTGCTATCCGATATCCACGCGGCTGCGAACGGGAAGTGCGCGGCGATTATTTTGACCAGCCGATTACCTTGCTGCGTGAGGGAAAGGATATAACGATTCTTTCCTATGGCATCATGATCAATGAAGCGATGGCTGCAGCTGAGTGCCTGATAAAAGACGGCGTTGAGGCAGAGGTGTTAAAGCTGAATTGCCTGACCGATTTTGATTTGTCTGTCATTGCGCGCTCTACAGCCAAAACAGGGCGTTTAATCGTTGCTGAAGACTGTGTTCGCGCCGGTGGTATGGGCGAAAAAATTTCTGCCGCTTTGGCCGAGGCTGGCCTTACGCCGGGGTGGATCCGGCTGATCAACCTGGGAGACCATTTTATACCGGAAGGGAAGACGGCCCAGCTTTATCAGCGTTATGGCATTGACGGCAGCGCTATTGCGGTTATTGCCCGGGAGGGGTTGAAATTTGGGCGAGAAAAAGAGACTTGATGTGCTGCTGGTGGAACGCGGCTTGCAAACCAGCCGGGAGCGGGCAAAAGCTGTCATCATGAGCGGTTGTGTCTATGTCAATCAGCAAAAGGCGGATAAGCCCGGCGAGCTTTATAGCGGACAGGACGACATTGAAGTACGCGGGGGGCTGCAATATGTCAGCCGCGGAGGGCTTAAGCTCGAAAAGGCATTGGATGTTTTCTGTGTCGATCCCTGTGGGATGTCGGCTATCGACATCGGCGCTTCGACGGGAGGATTCAGCGATTGTATGCTGCAACGGGGAGTTGGAAAGATTTACGCCGTCGATGTCGGCTATGGCCAGCTGGCGTGGAGCGTTCGATGTGACGAGCGGGTAAGGATCATGGAGCGGACCAACATCCGTTATGTTACGCCAGAGCAAATTGGCGAGCCGCTTGACCTTGCGGTATGCGATGTATCCTTTATTTCGCTGCGTTTGGTTTTTCCTGTTGTACACAGCCTGCTCAAGCCGGACGGGCAGATGCTGACCCTTATCAAGCCCCAATTTGAAGCCGGGCGGGAAAAGGTCGGCAAAAAGGGGGTTGTACGCGAGCCCGCGACACACATTGAAGTGCTCGATCGTGTTTTGCACGACGCCGTACAATCCGGTTTTGTCGTCCAGGGGCTGACTTTTTCGCCCATCAAGGGACCGGAAGGCAACATTGAGTTTCTCGCTCACTTGAAGATGCAGGGGGAGCAATACTGGCCAGACACTGCTGAAGTTGTACGCCAAGCCCACGAAAATGCGAGGTGGTTATGATGGAAAAAGTGCTCATTCGTCCAAATCCGACGCGGGCAAAGACCTTGCATGTTACGGCCAACATCGTATCATCTATTAAAAGCTATGGTTTTGATGTGTATATCAGCGAGGAATTCCGCGCCTACCTTGACCCATCGATTGCAGAAAAGGTCACCTTTTGCAGCGGTGAGCAGGCGTTCTCCCTCTGTGACTTTGCCGTTGTCATTGGCGGCGACGGCACTATCCTGCGCGTGGCAGAGGCTGCGGCCGCCCAGAAGAAGCCGGTGCTGGGAATCAACGTAGGCACTATCGGGTTTATGAGCGAGCTGGAGATGCAGGAGTTATGGGAGATTGAGAAAATTAAAGAAGGTGCTTATTGGCTTGATTCCCGGATGATGATTGATGTTCGCGTGGTCAGCCCAGAGGGGGAGACGGTATTTTACGCATCCGGTCTCAACGATGCCGTTGTGTCCAAAGGGGTGACTTCCCGTGTTATCAAGCTGTATGTTTATGTCAACAATAAGGAAACGCTGCGTCTGAGTGGCGACGGGGTTATCGTCTGTACCCCTACCGGTTCAACGGCCTACTCCCTTTCGGCCGGGGGCCCGGTTATCGAGCCTTCGTCCGACTGTTTGGCGGTGACGCCCATATGCGCCCATTCGCTCAATGCAAAATCTTTTGTTTTGGGATCTGATAAGGAAATTCGCATTGTGCCGCCTGAACAGGATAATTCTGTTTACCTTTCTGTCGACGGGTTTAATTCCGTCGAGGTCAGGCCGGGTGATTCTATTGTCATTACAGAGTCGGATTTGAGTTTGTCGTTGATCCGCATCAAAGAACTGGGCTTTTATGAAGTTGTCAGCAAAAAGCTTTCGAATGAGAGGGTTGAGGTATGAAGTTTCAGAGACAGGCCGCTATCGTGGATATCATCACAAATAATGAGGTCAAGACGCAGAAGGAGCTGTCCGACCGCTTGAAAGCTGTGGGATACCCGACTACCCAGGCGACCATTTCCCGTGATATCAAAGAGCTTCGTCTGGTTAAGGTGGCTTCCATTACGGGCGGGTATAAGTACTCCACCCCGGAAATGAACGCCGACTCAGGCTTCATCCCACGGCTGAAAAATATCTTCCGTGAGTGCGTCATCAAAATTGATCGCGCGCAGAATCTGGTCGTCGTGCGTACGCTGACCGGTATGGCTAACGCTGCGGCTTATGCCATAGATACTATGAAAATTGAAGAGATCATCGGTACCCTGGCCGGCGACGATACTATTTTGATCATTCTGCGAGATAATGATCAGGCTGTAAAATTCTGCAAGATCGCAGAGGAAATGCTGCAATAGCCGGTAGGGGCGGATAGCATGTTAATTAACTTGCAAATTGAAAATATCGCCGTAGTCGAAAGGGCTGATATTGATTTTTCCGCAGGGTTTTCTGTGCTCTCAGGCGAGACGGGGGCAGGAAAGTCCATCATTATCGACGCCCTCAATGCCGTTATTGGCGGCAGGGTTAACCGGGATCTGATTCGTACAGGGCAGAGCCGCGCCGCCGTGACGGCGCTTTTTTCCAATCCTCCTGATACCGTTTTCAAACGGGCAGAGGAGCTGGGGGTGGAGACGGAAGGCGACACCCTGCTCATCAAACGGGAAATGACGGTTGATGGCAAGAATATCTGCCGCATCAACGGCCGAACTGTCACCCTGTCCATGCTGCGTGAGCTAGGGGCTTTTCTTGTCAACATCCATGGCCAGCATGACGGGCAGCACCTGCTTGACGAACAGTTTCACATCGAATATCTTGACAGCTATGCCGGCCTGGAGCAAGCGCTTACACAGTATCAGATCCATTACGAGCAGCTACTTCAGCTGAACAGGCAAATCAAGGCTTTGTCTATGGACAAAGCCGAAAAACAGCGCCGTTCGGCCGAATTAGAAGACGAGATAGCCGAGCTGGAGGCCGCAGACGTACAGGAAAATGAGAGGGAAAGTCTTACTGCACGCAGGACGGTACTGATGCATATGGAAAAGCTGGTGGGCGCTTTAGCTGAGGCCACCCTGGCGCTGGATGGGGATGACGATCGTCAAGGCGTATGCGCATTGCTTGCTTGTGCGGAAAAGTCGCTGCGCTCGGCAGAAAAATTCTCCGACCGATTAAAAGCGCTGGCTGAACGCGCGGATGAGTTGTCTGTTATTATTTCCGACTTTTCAGCAGATGTATCTTCGACCCTTTCAGAGATGATCTATTCTCCGCAGGAGCTTGAGCAGGTGGAAATGCGTCTGGAGCTTCTCAACCATTTGGAACGGAAATACCACATTGCCGTCGATGAGCTGGCCGGCTTGCTGCCTGCCCTGCGGCAGGAATTTGACAGCCTTGTGCAGTCAGATCAATCGCTAGATGATCTTAAGCAGGCATATTTGGAAAAGCGGAAAACGGTTTTTGAACTGGCGCAAAGCCTGTATCAGATGAGAAAAGCGGCCGCTGAGCGTCTCTGCACACAGATCGAAGAGCAGCTTTCCCAAATGGATATGCCCTCCGCCCGCTTTGATGTGGAGATCACAACCAGTCTCGGTAAGGATGCCGCGCGCTTTACCCGTAAGGGCTGTGATACCGTGCGCTTTCTTTTGTCCGCCAACAGCGGAGAGGATCTCAAGCCGCTTGGTAAAGTGGCTTCCGGCGGCGAGCTTTCGCGTATGATGCTGGCGTTGCGCAACGTTCTGGCGGAAGGCGATCAGGGCATTACTGCCGTCTTTGATGAGGTGGACGCAGGCGTCAGCGGTTACGCGGCCAGCAAGGTGGGCGAAAAGCTTTTTGCCCTTTCCTCATCCAGGCAGGTGTTGTGCGTGACCCATTTGCCTCAGATTGCCGCACTGGCCGATCAGCAGTATTATATCAGCAAACAGGAGAGAGAGGGGCGTACTTACACAACGGTTGAGCATCTGGACCGCCAGGGGCGTATTCGCGAGCTGATGCGCCTGACTACCGGCGCAGGTGCTACCGACGCCGCCAAGCATAACGCCGACGAAATGCTGCGCCAGGCTGATAAACGGAAGGAAGAGCTCTTGACAAGCAGGGCGCAATAGGCTATAATGGCGTACAATATAAAAAGTTCATATTTTCAATGCGATGAGCAAAAGAAGTACCAAAGCGTCGCTTTTCAGAGAGTCCGCGGGCGGTGAAAGCGGATAAGGCAGCTTTGCGAAATACATTTGTGAGCAGGGCCCTGAATCCCTGTGTGGGTGTGTAAGGGTTGCCGGGTTCGCCCGTTACAGCGAAAAGGCATATGTGTTTGGTGCCTTGTAAGGCCGCACGGCGTGAGTCGGCGGTAAATTGAGGTGGTACCGCGGTTTTCGCCCTCTGCATCGTATGCAGGGGGTTTTTATTTGTATTTGTGACACAATAATGGAGATATAACAGGAGTGGTGACAACGATGAAACTGTATGAAGAACTTCAGGCGCGCGGCCTGATTGCACAGGTGACCGACGAGGAAGAAATCAAAGAGCTGATCAATGCAGGTAAAGCCACCTTCTACATTGGCTTTGATCCCACGGCCGATTCGCTGCATGTCGGACATTTTATGGCCCTTAATCTGATGCGCCGGATGCAGCGGGCAGGAAACCGCCCGATCGCCTTGATTGGCGGAGGAACCGGTATGGTCGGCGATCCTTCCGGCCGCAGCGATATGCGTCAGGTTATGACAGTGGAAACCATCCAACACAACTGTGAGCGTTTCAAGCAGCAGATGAGTAAATTTATTGATTTCTCTGAAGGCAAAGCGTTGATGCTGAATAATGCCGATTGGCTGCTCAAGCTCAATTATATTGAGCTGCTGCGTGAAGTAGGGGCCTGTTTTTCCGTCAACAACATGCTGCGTGCAGAATGTTATAAGCAGCGTATGGAAAAGGGGCTGTCTTTCTTCGAGTTTAACTATATGATTATGCAAAGCTATGACTTTTACCACATGTTCCAAACGGTGGGCTGCAACCTGCAGTGCGGCGGCGACGATCAGTGGTCCAATATCCTAGGCGGCACCGAGCTTATCCGCCGTAAATTGGGAAAGAACGCATACGGCATGACCATCACCCTTCTGCTGACGTCAGAAGGCAAGAAGATGGGGAAAACACAGGCCGGCGCCGTTTGGCTCGATCCCGAAAAGACCAGCCCCTACGACTTTTACCAGTATTGGCGCAATATTGATGACGCTGATGTCATCAAATGCCTGCGTATGCTGACTGATCTGCCGCTGGAGGAGATCGATGCTATGTCTAGCTGGGAGGGCAGCCAGCTTAACCGAGCAAAAGAAATTCTAGCCCTTGAGCTGACGGCCCTTGTCCACAGCAAAGAAGATGCAGAAAAAGCTCAACAGGCCAGCAAGGCGCTTTTCGGCGGCGCGAATGACTTGTCCAACGTCCCGACAACAGAGCTGACCATCGACAGCTTTACTGATGGGAAAATCAGTATTTTAGAGCTTTTATCTGCGGCTCGTATGATTTCATCCAAAGGAGAGGGGCGCCGGCTCATCGATCAGGGCGGTATCTTCGTCGGTGACAGCAAAATTACATCGGCGATGCAGACCATTACGCCGCAAGAGACTAGCGCAGGAGAATGCGATATCCGAAAGGGCAAGGAAACATTCCATCGCATAAT
>CAJMOV010000076.1 GCA_905215125.1 uncultured bacterium
GCCTACATTGCGGAAGAAAAGGCCAGCGACCCCAAGGTCATGGGCATCATCGCCGACGGCTGCCCTACCCGCGGCCTGGACCAGTTGGGGCTTGAAAACAAAGAGCAGGCGTATTACGCCACCAAGATCGCCCTGTGGTGCTATCTTTTAGGCAGCTGGGACATTGGCAGTGTTAAGGTCAACCCCGCGCTGACCGGGCAGGAGCTTGCGCGGGCGCAGAAAATCCTCGCCGCGGCCAGGGACATCTATGCCAGAGGCACCGCCTGGGATGAGGTGCTGGCCCCGGAAATCACCTGCACCCCCGACCGGTCTGCCGCCTATCCTGTTACCATTGACGGCAGGCAGTACAAGCAGCAGGTCTTTACCTTCTGGAGCAAGACCTGGGTATGCAATTATGCCGTTGATGTGTCCTTTACCGATCCGGGCTCTGTCCCCGAGGGAGCTCGGATCGTCGGCATGGACAACCGGGATATTACCACCCTTACCGTGGAGAGCACCGGTGATGGTTACGCCGCGCAGTTTAAGGTGCTGTACCCCGCAGAGAGTGTGGAAGGTGAAACCGGCAGCGCCCAACTCTCCTTCCGCACCGACGTCTACAAATACGCGGTATATTACGCCGTCTGCGCCGAAAAGGACGAGTACGGCAACATTCAGAACTATGTTGTTGACACCGACCCCACCACCGAAATGCGGCTTTCCGCGTACAGCAGCTATGCCGACCAGCCGGAAACAGACACGCCGGAAACCGGGCTGCGCATCCGCAAGTACGAGACAGGCACAGACATCCCTCTCAGCGGCGCTCTCTTCGAGGTCATCGGTCCTGACGGAGACACCATCGGTTCCTTTGCAACAGACAGCAGCGGGGAAATCCTGATCCCGCTGAGTAAAGCTGGCAACTACACTATAACCGAGCTGGAGCCGCCCGCATATCACCTGCTCGGAGACAGGCCCACGCAAAACGTCACCGCCGCCTATGGCGAGGTGGCAGAGCTCACATTCTTTAACGACCCCTACGGCGCGCTGCGGGTAGAAAAGCTCTCAAACACCGGCGAGAAGCTGCCGGGCGCGGTCATCACCATCGAGCACATTGAAAGCGGCCAGACCTACACTGAGGAAACCACAAGCGCGGGCGTGGCCGTGTTCGACCAGATTAAGCCGGGCGCGTACCGCGTCCAGGAGGAAACCGCGCCGGGGGGCTGGAAGCTCAATGACACGG
This sequence comes from uncultured bacterium, assembly GCA_905215125.1. Lineage (GTDB taxonomy): Bacteria > Bacillota > Clostridia > Oscillospirales > Butyricicoccaceae > Ventrousia. The sequence goes on from CAJMOV010000076.1 coordinate 1,217, forward strand.
TATATACCGTGACTGTCACATCAGGGGAAACAGCAACCGTCTCCATCGTCAATGACGAGCTGCCCGGCCTGCGGATTATCAAGTATGACCGCAAAAATATGGTCGTGCTACCGGGCGTCACCTTTGAAGTGTTCCGGGATACGGTATCGCTGGGCGACTTCCAGACAAACGAGCTGGGGGAAATCCTGCTGACCGACCTTGCGCCCGGCACCTACAAAGCAGTGGAAAAGGACACCGGCGACGATACCCACATCCTCTGCACCACGCCCCAGGAAATCGAGCTGAACGCCGGGGACGGCATCCGCGAGCTGGTATTTTTCAATGACGTCAAGCCCGGCATCCGCCTTGTCAAAATAGACGCCGCCGACCCGTCCAAGGCCATCCCCAACGCCATCTTTGAAATCCAATCAGTCGAGGGCACCTACGGCCCCAAAGAGTTCCGAACGGACGAAAACGGTGAAATCAATCTTTCAAACCTGCCCGCCGGCTCTTATGTGGTGACGGAAAAGGCATGTGACGGATATATCATCGACGAAGCCCAGCGCATCATTGAGCTTGTGCCCAATGAGGATGCGCAGTTCGTCTTTACCAACTCCAGGCTGCCCTCCCTGCGGCTTATTAAGCAGAGCGCCGACGGTACGCCGCTGGCCGGCGTGTCCTTCCGCCTGGCTAAGATTGAGGACGGCAGTCATTATCTTGACCGCACAACAGACAAAACCGGCGAAATCCTGTGGGAAGGGCTGGATGCAGGCGTGTACTCCCTGCGTGAAACGGCCACAGTGTCCGACCACCTGATCGACACGGCCGAGCACCACGTCGAGCTGTTCCCCGGCAAGACCAGCACCATTGTTTTGCAGAATGACAAGCGCCCCGGCCTGACAATCCACAAGCGGGACGCCGACACCGGCGAGCCGGTGCCCGGTACGGTTTTTACCGTCAGGGCGGCCGACGGCCACACAGTCACCGAAGTAAAAACCGGCGAGGACGGCTCTGTGACTATCCCGAACCTGCTGCCTGTCACCTATGAAATCTCTGAAAAGTCCGTCCCCCAGCCCTATCTTTTGGACGCGCCAAGCCAGCTCATCACCCTGCATCCCAACCGGGACAGCGAGGTGTTTTTCGAGAACCATAAAAAGCCGGGCCTCACTATTGAGAAAGTGGACAGCATCACCGGCAATCCCATTAAGGGCGCCAAGTTCCGGGTCTGGTACGGCTCAAGCTCTACGGACACCGGAGAGCTGAATGACCTGGGCGCCTATTTTACCGATGAAAACGGCCGCATCACCCTTGAAAACGTAAAGCCCGGCTGGTATAAAGTACAGGAGCTTGAACCGGCGCCGGGATACCAGATTAAAGATCCGGCCACCCAGGAGTGCTTCATCGAGGCCGGGAAGCCCAAGAACCTGACCTTTGAAAACACCCCCCTTTCCGCCATTGTTGTCTGGAAATATGACAGTGTAACCGGCAAGGCTATCGAGGGGGCGACCTTTCAGGTCCGGTATTTAGGCGGCACTTCGGGCACTGGCGGCACGGTCATCGGGACCTACCGCACATCGCAAAACGGCAGCTTTACCGTCACCGGCTGCAAGGCGGGCACTTACATCATTGAAGAGGTCGCAAGCGACGGCTCGCACGTCATCGACGCCCCGCCCCAGACGGTCTACATCAGCGGCGAGGAGCAGGATATAGTCCAGGTCTATTTCGGCAACAGCCCCAAGGGCAGCCTGCTCGTCAAAAAGGTGGATGCCGTCACCGGCGAGCCTGTATCCGGCGCCGAGTTCCTTGTCACGGAAGGCGACGGTACGCTGGTTGGCGATGCAAACGGCAGGTTTGTCACCGGCAGCTCGGGCACTTTCCTTGTGGACAATATCGACCCGGAAACGACGCTGATTGTAAAAGAAACCCGCGCCAAAGACGGATACCTGCTGGACGATACCGCGCAGACGGCCACGATTAAGGCCGGGCAGACGGTAACGCTGGAGTTCCGCAATCAGCCGATGGGCGGCGTTGAGATTGTAAAGGTCAATGAGGATAAGCCCTCAGAGCGCATCCCAGGCGCCACCTTTGAAATCCGAAAGCTGGACGGCGCCCTGGTTGACACTGTTACCACCGGAAAAACCGGCAGGGCTTTTGCCCCGTTGCAGGACGGCGCATATTACGCGGTTGAAACAAAGGCCGCCGAGGGCTTCCGCCTGGACGATACTCCTCATTATTTTGAGGTCAAAGACGGGAAAACCGCTGTACTGCGGGTGACGAACAAAGCCTTTTCCGGCATCATCATCCACAAAACCGACAGCACAACCGGCAAGGGCATTTACGGCGTCACCTTCATTTTGTATGACAGCAAGCACAATCCTCTGGGCCAGTACACGACCGATGACCAGGGATATGCCTACATCGACGAAATCCCCGGCGGGTACAGCGGGCGGCTTTACCTGCGCGAGCTGGAAGCCGCAGAGGGTTACATGCCGGACGGACAGTACAAGACGGTGTATGTAAGGCCCGGCGAAACCACCACGGTCGAGTGGGAGAACACCCCTGTCATGGGCCAGATACAGGTCTTGAAAACCTCTGCTGATTACAACCCCACCAACGGCCTGCCGGCCGGGATGCCACTACAAGGCGCTGTATTCGGTATTTACAACAAAGCGGGTTCTTTGGTGGATACCATCTGTACAGACAGCCGGGGGCTTGCCGTTTCAAAGCTGCTGCCTTTATCGAGATATACCGTCGTTGAGCTGAAAGCACCGCCGTTTTACAGCATCAATCCCAAAGTATTGACTGCGTATTTGGAGTATGAAGGCCAGATCGTCCGCTTTGAAGTGGAAGATGCCAGCATTTATACCGGCGTTTCGATTGACAAGACCGGCCCGAAAGAGGTTATGTCCGGCCAGCCCATTAGATACGCGATCAATGGCATTAGCAACACCTCTACCATTCCACTGTCATCATTTTATTGGCGGGACACATTGCCCGGACAAGTGAAACTGACGCGCATTATTACCGGCACATATAATCAGCAGCTCGCCTACAAGATCCTATATAAGACAAATCTTTCCTCTCAGTATCAGGTTTTGGCGGATAACCTGAGCACGACGAAAAACTATACCCTGGACGCTTCGCCGGCGGCACTGAATTTAGCAGCTAATGAACGGATCACAGAAATTATGTTTGTATTCGGCTCGGTTGGGGCCGGCTTTGCACAGGGCGAAACGCCGTATCTTTATGGTACGGTTGCCAACGGTCTTGCGGGTGGTTCCAGCTTCGTCAATGTTGCCGATATTGGCGGCCTGTATAACGGGCAATGGATAATGGGCGTTTCCCGATGGGTAACAAAGGTCTACTCAAAGACGCTGATTACCCTGCCCCAAACGGGATATTAAGCGATGAAAATAAATCCCATGGTGAGACGCAATTTTAAGTGGGTGGTGAGTTAAAATTGAACCGGCAAAAAGACGGCGGCATCCTGCCATGGGTGCTGCTTTTACTTCCAGTCCTGTGGTTTGCTGCTCTTTTGGCATCCGGGTATGAGAATGGCATGACCGTCTTTGACCTCATGGGGCGGTTTTCCGCACGGCTGGGCCATCCCTTTGCCGTGCGCTGGACGGCGTACACGCCCCGTTTCCTGCTGGGTGCGCTGGCGATCTATGCCTTTGCGATTGCCCTGTACTACTCCACCCGGCAGAACCGCCGCCCTGGCGTGGAGCACGGCAGCGCGGCATGGGGCAGCGCACGGCAGCTCGACCGCAAATACAGGGATAAAAGCCCGGGGAACAATGTTATTTTGACTAAGCATATCAAGATGAGCCTGAGCAGCCGCAGACACCAGCGGAATCTGCTGCAAATCATCGTCGGCGGCAGCGGCAGCGGAAAAACAAGATATGTCGTCAAGCCCAATGTCTATCTGGCAAATACATCCTACATCTGCACCGACCCCAAGGGCGAGCTGGCCCGAAGCGCCATCCCTCTGCTCATGCGCAAGGGATATGTGATCCGGGTCTTTGACCTTGTAAACCCGGAGTTTTCCAACTGCTATAACCCATTTCGCTACATCCGCAGCGACGCCGACGTACTCAAGCTCATTGGGAACTTTATCCGCAATACAACCCCTAAAAACGCCCATGCCAACGACCCCTTTTGGGAGAAAAGCGAAACTGCTCTTGACTGCGCCCTCATGCTCTATCTGCTTCACGAAGCGCCACCCGAAGAACAGACCATGGGAATGATGCTTACCATGCTGGAATACGGTGCTGCCAAAGAGGGGGACGGCGATTATCAGTCTCCCCTTGACCTGCTTTTTGCCGGACTGGAAGAAGAAAGGCCCGACCATATTGCCGTGCGGCAGTACAAGGTCTTTAAGCAGGCCCCCAGCGAAACTGCCATGAGTATTTTAATCACCGCATCTGTGCGGCTGGCCCCTTTTGGTCTTAAAGAGGTACAGCGGATTACAGGTACGGACGAAATGGAGCTGGAAAAGCTGGGCGAACGCAAGCAGGCCATTTTCTGCGTGATACCCGACAGCAACGACAATTCCCTCAATTTCCTTGTAGGGATGCTCTACACGCAGGCATTTCAGGAGCTGTATTATCAGGCGGACAAGGTGCATGGGGGCAGCCTGCCCGTCCCGGTAAGGCTCATGTTCGACGAGTTTGCGAACGTCGCTTTGCCGGACGGCTACGCCCGTTTGCAGGCAACCATGCGGTCAAGAAATGTCATGGCGACCATCATCCTGCAAAATATCAGCCAGCTTAAATCGCTGTTCAAGGATGATTGGGAGGGTATTATAGGCAATGCCGACGCCTTTGTATATCTGGGCGACAACGAGCAGTCCACACATAAGTACATTTCCGAGCTGCTGGGAAAAGAAACGATAGAAACCCGCACCAGCAGTCAAAGCAAGGGACGAAACGGCTCATTCAGCCAGAACTTCCAGCAGACGGGGCGCGAGCTGCTCACCCCGGACGAGGTGCGGATGCTGGACAGCCGTTATGCCATTGTCCTGCTGCGCGGAGAAGCACCGGTGATTGATGAGAAGTATCCTCTCATGCGCCATCCCAATATCCGGCAGACAGCGGACGGCGGCGCTCTGCCTTATACACATCACCCCATCTGCCTGTATGCCTCAGATGACCTCGATTTTACCTTTGACTCTATCAGCGATATTGAAATCTTGCTTAATACGGAAGGAAAACAGTTATGAAAAAAATCATTTCCAATAAAAGCCCTGCGTTTAAACCTAAAACCGGACTTGTATTCAGGTCGTGGGCAGCTTTGATCATGGGATACACCGCCGCTGTTTTACCGGCTCTGGCCGCGGATGATCCCTTGTCCATTGTCAACAACCTGTCCGACTTTATCTTTTCCATTATCAAGGCACTGGGTATCATCATCCTGGGCTGGGGCGTGGTGCAGGTGGGCATGAGTATCCAGTCCCATGACGCCAGCCAGCGCACGCAGGGCTTCCTCTGCCTGTTCGGCGGCCTGCTCATTGCCTTTGCAAAAGAAATCCTGACCGCGATCGGCGTTGTATGAGAAAAATGCGTCTCACCATGGGACGCATTTTTGATGAAGGGGGTGACAAGTTATCAGTGACAACTGGATCGTCGGGGTTTTGGAAAACGCCCTATCCGACTGGAACAATAAGCTGGCGGAAATATGGACCCTGTTGACAAAATCGCCGCAGGAGTTTAAGGGCGGGGAAATATGGAATGTCATGTCCGGTATACATACCGCCCTGGTGGGTATTGGATACGGCCTGCTCGTGTTGTTTTTTGCCATTGGCATTTTTCAGAGCGCCGCCAGCTTCCGCGACTTCCAGCGGCCGGAGTTTGCTTTGCGGCATTTCATCCGGTTCATTGTGGCAAAGCTGGCCGTGGGCAGCTGCATGGAGATCATGACGGCTATTTTCAGCATATGCGGCGGGATCGTCAATGCCGTCATGGGCGGGATGGGCGGATCTATCTCGATAGCAGCCTCCCTGCCGGGTGAGCTTGTGGACGCGATCGAAAGTTTAGGGCTGCTGGCGAGCATCCCTTTATGGCTGATATCCCTGCTGGGCTCTCTGTTTATGACCGTGATGTCGTTTATCCTGCTGCTTACCGTGTACGGACGCTTTTTCCGGCTGTATATGTATACTGCATTGGCCCCGCTGCCACTGGCGGCCTTTGCCGGAGAGGGCACGTCGGCAAGCGGGAAAGTCTTTATCAAAAGCTACATTGCCGTCTGTATGGAAGGCGCGGTCATTGTATTGGCCTGCCTGATTTATTCTGCTTTTTTGTCCAGCAGCACTCCAATTCTGGACCCTGCCTTGCCCGCTGCTACAATGGCATGGCAGTATATCGGCCAGCTTGCTTTTAATATGCTTATCCTCACCGGCCTTGTGAAAGGCACGGATAGAATTGCAAAGGAGATGTTTGGGTTATAAACAAAAAATACAAGGTGATTTACGCCGACCCGCCCTGGAAGTACAAAGGGCTGCATTCGGCCGAGTGCCATTATACAACCATGTGCATGGAGGACATAAAAAAACTGCCTGTTGAAAAACTGGCGGACAAGGATTGTGCGCTGTTTCTGTGGGTAACTCTCCCCATGCTCTGTGAAGCCTGGGGCGTTATGGAAGCCTGGGGCTTTTCTTTCAAAACAGTGGCCTTTGTCTGGATCAAGCTCAACCGCAAATCCAATGGGATTTTTTGGGGTATGGGATACTGGACAAGGGCCAACGCCGAGCTGTGCCTGCTGGCCACAAGAGGGCGTCCACGGCGGCAGGCGCGTAATGTGCATCAGGTCATTATTTCCCATATTGAGGAACACAGCAAAAAGCCTGATGAGGCCCGCCGCCGCATCGAAGCCCTGATGGGGGACATCCCGCGCGTCGAGCTGTTCGCGCGCCAGTCGCCGCCCGGCTGGGATGTATGGGGCAACGAAGTAAAGAGCACCGTCTGCTGGCCGGGAGATTAAAAAAAACAGCCAGGCATTGCCTGTCTGGTCTGCTATACCGTATTAGTTGCTTTGATCGTACATTTCAGGGTACAGCGGCCTTGCCCGCATCAACAGGCTG
>CAJMOV010000077.1 GCA_905215125.1 uncultured bacterium
ACGAGCGCAGACACAAGCATTAATATAAAAAAAGCTGCTTTTACAAGCAGCTTTGACCAGGTTGACATTGCAGCCGATAAAGCTATCGTCTCCCACCTGGCTGCGGTATTTGTTTTTGCCGTCGTAATTGACGGCGACGACGCCGCAGCCGACGTTGACCCGTTCGCCAAGGGAGATATCGCCCAGATAGGTCAGGTGGGCCACCTTGGTGCCGTTGCCGATGTCGGCCTTTTTCAGCTCGACGAAATCGCCGATACGAGCCCTTTCCCCCACCGTGCAGCCGGGGCGGACGTAAGCAAAGGGCCCGACCGTCGTCTGTGAGCCGATGGAGCTTTCATAGACCTGTGAGGAATTGATGCTCACCTTATCGCCCAGCACTGCATCCTGCAGATAGGCGTTGGGGCCGATGCGGCAGCGCTCGCCCGTCCGCGTGCGGCCAAACAGATAACACCCGGGCAGGATGGTCGTCCCCTCGCCAATGCTGGCCAAGGGGGAAATATAGGTCGTATTGGGATCCATCAAAAAGACGCCCCTATCCATCCAGAACAGATTGATGCGCATGCGCAGCGCTTCTTGCGCATGAAAGGCGGAAAGCGCATCTGTGACGACATGCTTTTCCCCTTCGGGCACATAGTGGGCGACGGCGTTTAAGCCCTGGCACAGCCGCATGGCGGAAAGCTCGTCAAAATCGCCGAAGTCGTACATTTGCAGCTTTTCCTTGGGCGCCAGCAGGGCCAGCGGCACATCGCCGCAGCACAAGACGGCGCTGCCGCCCGCCGATTCCGCCGAGCGTTCAAGCATCCCCAGCGTCTGGGGCGACAGTGCGGGCGCGGGCTGAAGCAAAAGCAGGACCGAACGGCTCGCCGCGGCGCACAGAAAGGCCGCTGTAAGGCCCTGGAGGCTGTCAGCCTCCAGCGCCGTGACGCCGGGATGGTTTTCCGCCAAAGATCCGTAACTGAAAATACGCCCCGGCGAAAAGGCCGCGGCAGCGCTCGCCATATGCTGGAAAACCGTACAGGACAACAGCTCCATTTTAAAGGCGGCGTCCTGCTGATGAAGCAAAATGAGGGAATCAACCGCTTCCATCTGTTCCCGTCCTTTTTTGTCATATTTACCTCTGTGTGCGCAAGCAAAAGCACGCAGACAAGGGGATATCAAAAGTATAGCACAAGCTGAAGGAAAAACCAAGGGCTTTTCCCGATTGCACAGCTATTTTTATGCGCGCTCGCCCCCTTCCGCTTTACGGGCAAGTGTGATATACTGCTTTTGTATTCCCTGCCTTGCGATGCTTCCATACAGCGGAAAAGAGGGAAAAGATACAAACATTAAGGATAAATATTGAAAAATATTACTTATTGTAAATAAAAAGGAGGCTCTATTGTGAAGGCCCACGAGCGACTTATGAACTACATCACCTTTCCCACCGCGTCTGACGACAGCAGCCCAACCTGTCCCAGCACAAGCGCACAGCTGGATTTTGCGCGCGCCCTTGTCCGGGAAATGAAGGACATAGGTATTGCCGACGCCGCAGTGGACGGGAACGGCTATGTATACGGCACTATTCCGGGCAATGTGGAAAATGCGCCCGCTATCGGCTTTATCGCCCATATGGACGTCGTGCGCGATGTGCCCTTTGAAAATATCAAGGCGCGGATTCATGAAAATTACGACGGCGGCGACATTGTCCTCAACGAAGAGCAGGGCATCGTCATGCGCCCCGGCGACTTTCCTGAGCTGAAAAATTATATTGGCTGCGACCTGGTGGTCACCGACGGCACAACTCTCCTGGGCGCGGACGACAAAGCAGGCATCGCCGAGATCCTGACGCTGGCGGAGCGCCTGCTCAAGGATCCCGCCATCCCGCATGGCGCTGTCAAAATCGGCTTTACGCCCGATGAGGAAATCGGCCGCGGCGCCGACAGATTTGACATTTCCCGCTTTGGCGCCGATTTTGCCTATACCGTCGACGGCGCAGCCTTTGGCACGGTGGAATATGAAAACTTCAATGCCAGCAGCTGCCGCGTTACCATCCGCGGCAAAAATATCCACCCGGGTTCCGCCAAAAACAAGATGAAAAACGCCCTGCTTATGGCGACGGAATTTGTCTGCATGCTGCCCGAGTACGAGACGCCGGCCACAACCGAAGGCCGTGAGGGCTTTTATCACCTGGAGGAGATGAGCGGGACTGTCGAGCAGGCTGTTCTCAGCTTCATCCTGCGCGATTTTGACCGGGATATGCTGGAAAAACGCAAGCAGACCATGCGAGGCGTTGCCGATTACCTGAATTTCCGCTATGGGGAAGGATCCGTCGCCATTGAAATCGAAGACAGCTATCGCAATATGGCGGAAAAAATCCGTCCCCGCATTGATATTGTCGATAAGGCGCGGCAGGCGGTGCAGGAATTGGGGATCACCCCTGTCAGCAGCGCTATCCGCGGCGGCACCGACGGGGCCACCCTTTCCTATATGGGCCTTGCTTGCCCCAACCTGGGCACTGGGAGCCACAACCACCACGGCAAGATGGAGTACGCCGTTGTACAGGCCATGGAATCCTGTGTCCAGCTGATGCAGAGGATTGTGGAGAAATACGCGCAGGGCTAAAGGCCGCTTGCCGCCTTTAGCAAAGGCGGCGGCAGACACATTTCAGACAGATTAAGGAGGAAAAGCCATGAGAGCTTACGAGCGACTGATCCGCTATACCCAATTCCCCACCGCGTCCGACGGCGACAGCCCGACCTGCCCCAGCACGCCTGAACAGCTGGTCTTTGCGCGCGCCCTGGTCCAGGAAATGAAGGACATGGGCATTGCGGACGCCATGGTGGACGAAAACGGTTATGTCTACGGCACCATCCCCGGCAATGTGGAAAAAGCGCCGACCATCGGGTTCATCGCCCATATGGACGTCGTCGGCGACGTGCCGTGTGAGAATGTCAAAACCCACATTCATGAAGGCTATGACGGCGGCGACATCGTGCTCAACAAGGAGCTGGGCATCGTCATGCGCGCCGCAGAATTCCCCGAGCTGCAAAGGTACGTCGGCTGCGATCTGCTTGTCACCGACGGCACAACGCTGATGGGCGCGGACGATAAATGCGGCATCGCTGAAATCCTGACGCTGGCGGAAAAGCTGCTCAGCGATCCTTCCATCCCGCACGGCACCGTCAAAATCGGTTTTACGCCCGATGAGGAAATCGGCCGCGGCGCGCACAGGTTCAACATCCCTTACTTCGGCGCCGACTTTGCCTATACTGTCGACGGCGGGCCTTTCGGCGAGGTGGAATACGAGACCTTTAACGCCTGCGACTGCAACATTGAAATACAGGGAAAGAACATCCACCCCGGCACGGCCAAGAACAAGATGAAAAACGCCCTGCTCATCGCCAACGAGATTCTCAATATGCTGCCCGAGCATGAGACGCCAGGCCACACCGAAGGGCGCGAGGGGTATTACCATCTCAACGAAATGGCGGGCAGCGTTGAAAGCGTACATATGCACTTCTACCTGCGGGATTTTGACCGCGCCATGCTGGAAACGCGCAAGGAGACCATGCGGCGCATCGGCCAATACCTCAACTTCCGCTACGGGGAGGGCACCGTCACCGTCCATCTGGAGGACTGGTACAAAAACATGGCCGACGTGCTGCGCGACCACTTTGATATCGTGGAGACGGCCCGGCAGGTCGTGGTGGAAATGGGGGCGGAGCCCATCAGCCAGCCCAACCGCGGCGGTACCGATGGGGCCGTGCTGTCCTACATGGGCCTGCCGTGCCCCAATCTGGGCCTGGGCAGCCACAACCACCACGGCAAGATGGAATACGCCGTTATCCAGCATATGGACAAAGTCGTGCTGCACATGCAGGGGATCCTGGAAAAATTCGCGGAAAAAGCGCAGCAGTAAAGCTGCGCCGCCAAGCTGTCTGGAAAGGAAGGAAAAGGATGAAGCAGCCGCTGTGGGCGCCGACGGCGCAGCAGATCGAAAAAACCAACCTGCATCGGTTCATGCAGTTTGTCAACGCCCGTTTGGGGGTTGACTTCCAGGACTATGACGCGCTTTACCGCTGGTCGGTTGACGATATCCCCGCGTTCTGGGGGGCGTTGTGGGATTATTTTGACATTCAGTGCTCCCGCCCCTACGACGCCGTTGTCGACGATTTGGGCCGCTTCCCCGGCGCGCGCTGGTTTTGCGGCGCAAAGCTCAATTACGCTGAGAACATGCTGCGCTTTTCAGGTAAAAAGGGTCCGGTCATTATTTTCCGCGGCGAGGGGGAGGTACGGCGCGAATACGATTACGCTGCGCTGCGCGACCAGGTCGTCCGCCTGGCATCCGCTCTGCGGCGCGAGGGGGTAAAGCCGGGCGACGCCGTCGCCGGGTATCTGCCCAACCTGCCGGAAACCGTCATCGCCATGCTGGCGGCGTCGGCCGTCGGGGCGGTATGGTGCTCCTGCGCCACGGATATCGGGCCGATGGCGGCCATCGATCGGCTGGGGCAGGTCTCTCCCCGCGTGCTGGTGACGGCCGACGGGTATTTCTATAAGGGCAAACGCTTTGACGTACTCAAAAATGCAGCTGAAATTGCACGCGGCATCCCGTCGCTGACGCGCGTCGTCGTCACCCATTACGGCGGAGACGGCGGGACAGGGGATGTGCCGGCCGCCGTCACCTGGGACGATTATCTCCGGCAGCCCGCTCCGGCTGACTTTGTCTTTGAGCAGCTGCCGGCCGAGCATCCCCTCGTCGTCATGTTCTCCTCCGGCACGACAGGCAAGCCTAAGTGCATGGTGCAGTCGGCGGCCGGGCTGCTGCTCAACCAGCTCAAGGAGCTGGCGCTGCAAAGCGACATCGACCAAAGCTCGGTGCTGCTCTACATCACCTCGTGCAGCTGGATGATGTGGAACTGGCAGGCCGCCGCCCTGGGCGCAGGGGCCTGCATCGTGCTGTATGACGGGAACCCGTCCTATCCCGACGCCGGCGCCATCTGGCGTATCCTGGACGAGGAAAAGGTTACCGCCTTCGGCGTCAGCGCCAGCTACATCCACGCGCTGATGGCGCAGGGCTTCCGCCCGCGCGACGCCGCCGGGCTGGGCGCGCTCAGGACAGTGTTGCAGACGGGGTCTGCTCTGTCGGATGAAGGCTTCGCCTATGTGTACAGCGAGATCAAACGCGACGTTCACCTCAGCTCCATATCGGGCGGCACGGACATCAACGGCTGTTTTGCCTCCGGCAATCCCATCTGCCCGGTCTATGCCGGCGAACTGCAGAAGCCTGGCCTGGGCATGAAAATAGAATGTTATGACGATGCCGGCCGGCCCGTCCGCGATGTGCAGGGCGAGCTGGTGTGCGAGAAACCGGTTCCGTCCATGCCGCTTTATTTCTGGAACGACCCCGACGGCAGGCGGTATCACGACGCTTATTTCGACGTGTATCCCGGCGTTTGGCGGCACGGCGATTATGTCCTATTCCATTCCGACACTGGCGGCATCACCTTCTACGGCCGATCCGATTCGGTGCTCAAGCCCTCCGGCGTGCGTATCGGCACGGCCGAGATTTACAATCAGGTTGCCAAGATACCCGAGGTCATAGACAGCCTGGCCATCGGTCAGAACATCCATGACGATCAGAGAGTCCTCCTTTTTGTTCAGCTGCGTGAGGGCGTCACGCTGGACGAGACGCTGGAAAAGAAAATCCGCGACATCCTGCGCAGGGAAGCGTCGCCGCGCCATGTGCCGGCCCGCATCTTTGCCGTTGCCGATATCCCGCGCACCATGAACGGGAAAAAGGTGGAATCGGCCGTCACCAACCTGGTCAACGGCCGCCGCGTCACCAACCGCGACGCGCTGCAGAACCCGGAAAGCCTGGATATTTACGAGGCGCTGCTGCCCCGGCTCAAGGACTGAACGGGAGGCGGCAAAAAGGAAAAATAAAAGAAAGAAGGGGAATTTTTCCCCTTCTTTGTTTTTCATAAAACAGAACCTTTCTTTTTACACTGAGGTGCGGCTAAGCGCCATTTCCTTTCGGATGGCGCGTTCGACGCGGGGACGGACAAGCTCCTGAAAATACCGCATAATTTCTTTACGGGTGACAATGCCGATAAAGACGCCGCGATCGTCAATCACCGGTACAAAGTTTTGGTTAAGAGCGACAGAAATCAGATCCTCCATACTGGTATCGGCGGTGACCGGCTCATTGTCCATACGGCGCTGCACCCGCGTGATGGGAAAATTCTCCGCTTCGCGTATGTTGAGGGAATACTGATTTTTGATGGCCCACAGCAAATCCCCTTCGGTCAGGGTGCCGACATATTCTCCCGCACGGTTGATGATGGGAATGGCGGAATAGCGGTGAAACTCCATTTTTTCCAGGGCTTGACGCAGGGTATAGTCGTCATAAATGTAAGCGACATTGCTCTTGGGGGTTAAAAAGCGCAAAACGTTCATACTAAGACACATCCTTTTGGGGTCAGGGGGCGGGAGAGCTCGACGGCCGCACAGGGCTGATACGGCATTTTCATTATAACACGTTTTGCAGGGGAAAAATAGGGGTTTCCTTTGAATAAATTGTTAAGAATCAACAAGGGAAAACGGATAGACTTTCCCATATTTTGTCGGAAATGGCTGCTGAACAGGGAAGAATTCAGTCGAAAGCAGGCGATTCAGCGTGTTTTTTCCCAGCCGGCCAGAGGATAGCGCTGAATGGCGCCGAAAATACGCTGGCGCAGGTCGTGGTACTCATGCTCCAGCTCGCGCAGGAGGGCCTTGATTTCTTCCCGCTTGGTGTGCTTATCGGCAGGGCAGAGGTTTTTGACCAGGGGAAGCTGCTGTCGCCTAGCAAAATTGCTCACCTGACGCTCGGGGATATAAAGCAGCGGGCGGATGACGGTCACTCCCATGCGGTCCAGATAGGTGAGGGGGTAAAAGCAGTTGATGCGCCCCTCATAAAATAAGGAGAGCATGAAGGTTTCCACCGCGTCGTCATAATGGTGGCCCAGGGCGACCTTATCGCAGCCCGCTTCCAGCGCGGCGTTGTTGAGGGCGCCGCGGCGCATTTTGGCGCACAGGGCGCAGGGGTTCTTTTCCCTGCGGTATTCAAACAGGATTTTTCCAATATCTGTCTGCTTGATAATATAAGGGACTCCAATAGCCCTGCAGAAATCAGCGACGGGGGAAAAGTCCATGCCTTCATACCCGGCGTCAAGCGTAATGGCCGTCAGCGTAAAAGGCTGGGGGTAAAAGCGGCGCAGCTCGGCCAGCACGGCGAGCAGCGACAGGGAATCCTTACCGCCCGAGACGCCGACGGCAATGCGGTCGCCCGGCTTTATCATCTGGTAGTCGTCGATGCACTTGCGTGCAAGAGACAGCATTTTCTGCACATTGATCAGCTCCGTGGATAGATTGCACAGCCCTTATTCTATCATACCGCGCAGCCGCTGGGAAGAAAAATAAAAGTGAAATTGACATGGAGAAAAAAAGAGATATCATGAGAAACAGAGAGATAGAGAGTGATATGGAGCGTATAAATCAAATATTTGATAAAAAAGTGTTGACAGCGGCTGCGGGGTGTGATATAACTAGCAAAGTGAAAAAATCATTTGAAAATAGAACCGGAGGAGAAACCATGTCCACATTTATGGCCAAGGCGGAGAAGCTCGAACGCAAGTGGTATATTCTGGACGCAGCCGGCAAGCCCCTGGGCAGGACGGCAGCGGTCGCCGCTTCCATTCTTCGCGGCAAGCACAAGCCCGAATACACCCCCCACGTCGACTGCGGCGATTTTGTCATTATCGTCAACGCCGATAAAGCCGTGCTGACCGGCAAGAAGCTGCTGCAGAAGTATTACCGCACCCATTCCGGCTACGCCGGCGGGCTGAAGGAAGTACAGTACAAGACCCTGATGAACGAACGGCCCGAGCTGGCTGTAAAGCTGGCCGTCAAGGGGATGCTGCCCAAAAACAGCATCGGCCGCTGGTCGCTGGGCCGGCTGAAAGTTTACGCCGGTCCCGAGCACAAGCAGCAGGCGCAGAAGCCCGAAGCCTGGTGCGCGGAATAAGGGGAGGTAATTGAGCATGTATACACCGAAAAAGGCATATTTTTACGGAACGGGCAGAAGAAAAAGCTCGGTGGCCCGTGTCAAGCTCATCCCGGGCGGCACCGGCGTCATCACCATTAATGGCCGCGATATCGACAATTATTTCGGCCTGGAGACGCTCAAGTTCATCGTCCGTCAGCCGCTGGAGGCTGTCGGGATGACCGGCAAGTTCGACCTGGATGTTAAGGTC
>CAJMOV010000078.1 GCA_905215125.1 uncultured bacterium
AGGACATCGCAGGATCGGCCGCCATGCGGATATCGGGACGCAGCACGCCCATATCGGCCAGCTCGCGCTGGGATATTTGGTCGCGCAACGTGATAATGTCGGCATTTTTATCCAGGATACGGGCGGCCAGACGGCGGTTTAGGGGACGGCTGACGTGTCCTATGCCGCAGCCGTACATCAGAACCCTGCAGCCAAGATGATGAGCGGCCCAGATGGTGAAAAGGTAAAAATACAGTGAGCGGCTGGACGTGATATCCTGTATCAGGCTGCCGCCGCCATTGATAAACAGCCGGCTGCGCCGCATGGCCCGCAGGAAGGAAAAAAAGCTGAAGGTATAAATGGCGCGGACGGAATGAAGCGTCTCTGTTTCCTTGGGCTTGCGGGTCATAACGGTCAGAGGAAGCTGGGGATCGATTTTACGCATTGCCATCAAAATGGCTTTGAGGATAGCTTCATCTCCGGCGTTTCCGCGGCCATAAGCGCCGCAGATGAGCACGCCGTCCCGCTTATGCGTCCTGCGCCGCTCTTCACGGGCAAGGATATTTTGGTAAATTTCATTCTGCGTTCTCGCCATACCGTCGAGAGAATAGGTAGAGGAAGCGGTTTCATAAAGGCGCTTTGCAAAGGCCTTCCTCTTAACTTTATCAAGGGAAAGGTCGATAATATATTTAGCGAATGTTTCCACATCACGCGGCTGAAAAATATACCCGCTGACGCCATGCTGAATGAGCTTGTTCATCCCGCCGACGTCGCTTGTGATGACGGCGCAGCCTTCCCGGATACCCTCCAGCACAGAATAGGGGAAGGACTCTGAGATAGAGCACAGCACGTCAATATCGCAGGCGGCGAAAAAACGGGGTACGTCGGACACCCACCCAAGAAAGCTGACACTGTCTGAAAGCCCCAGTGCTTTAGAAAGCTCGATCAGCTTGTCCTTTTCTTCGCCCTCACCGCCGATCATCAGCTTGAGCTTTGGGTTTTCCTTTTTGGCCAGCGCAAAGGCGCGCAACAGGGTGGAAAGATCCTTGACGGGGTTTAACCGGGCCGGGATGCCGAGAACAACGTCGCCTTCCTCATAGTTAATTCCGACCGAGCGTAGATATTCGCCGCGATCAAAGGGTGGGGCCTTCTGTGAAAAATCAAGCCCATTGTAGATGGTCATGATCTTAAGCGGGGAAAAGCCGCGCTCGATCAGCATGCTGCGGAAGGTATCGGAAACGGTGACATAATAGTCAAAAGCGCGCAGCGCGGCGGCGTTCAGCCGGCCAATGGTATTGCGGCGCAGAAAGCTGTGCATGTAGTCAAGCTGATAATCGCTGTGCACCGTAGTCACAATGGTCGAACGGCAGAAGAGCTTGAGAAGAACACCCGCAGTATTGGCCTTGGCGCCATGGCAATGGACGATGTCCGGCTGCCAGCGTCTCGTCTCGCGGATCAGGCGGATATAGTCCCGGATGACAAATCGGGAGTAGATGACGGTTGTATCAATTCCCGATTTTTGGGCATCTTCGGCGAATTCGCCGCTGCGCAGGCTGAAAAGCCGCAGCTCATTGTTATCCTTGAGCCGTGAGCACAGTGAGAGGATATGCGGCTTGGCGCCGCCGCGGTCGCCGCCGCCAGCCACATGCATAATTTTCATAGTCCGTCCTCGTTTCAGCAAAAGTTATGGTGTTATTCTGTTATTATATCCCATTACAAGAGACGGATCAACCGCTTGTATTCCGGGCCAGAACAGCTCATATGAAGTTTCTGGCAGAATGTGTGTTGATATTTTTCCGCAACATGGTATAATAAAGATTATATTATGATAATTCTGTGACAAATCGGTAATGGAATGCATGGCGGATCAGCTTACTTTCCGGCCGGCTAAAACGGGGAATACAATGAGTAAGCCAAACAGATGGATGGAAACAATGCGGGGCTTGACTTATCTGACGCAGGTGGGGCTGTCGGTGGCGACACCCATCATTTTATGTCTGCTGGGCGGGCTGTGGCTGCGGCAAAAGCTGGGGTTGCCGCCGTGGACGCTGTTGATAGCCATGCTGATTGGGCTGATAAGCGGGCTGATGAGTCTGTGGAAGTTTTTGCAGTACGTTGCCCATAAATCCAAGAGCAGATCTGCACAGAGCGACGGAGCGCAAGAAAGGAGATAGGCATGAGGGTCAGTCCTGTTGTTTGGAAAGAGACAAAACGCATCGCCATAGGGGTGCTGATTTTAACGGCGCTGATGGTGGCGATTTTTGCTGTCTGCGGGCATTTTGACAGCACTGTGCTGCTGGGCGCGCTGCTGGGCTGCGCCTATGCTATTGTCAATTTCTTTTTGATGGCCTATACCATCCAGCGCGGCACGGAAACCACTCATACCAAGGCCAAAGCGAGAGTGCAGGTTTCCTATACGCTGCGGATGCTGCTTATGCTGGCTGTCGGCATCGCGGGCGTGGCGCTGCCGTGCTTTCACTGGCTTGCCGTTTTGCTGCCTTTTGTTTTTCCGCGGCTGTCCATTTATCTCATGCAGCTGCTGAAAATAGTTGATCTGAAGTCGGAATCTCCCCAGAAGGAGGAGCAAACGGAAGAGAAAGGGGATGAGAGAAAAGTATGAATGTAGAAATCACTGGCGCCAGAATACTCTTTGAAATACCGATATTCGGCGGCATTCCCATTACCGAGACGCTGGTCAACGCCTGGTGCGTGATGGCGGTGATTATCGGCCTGTGCATCTGGCTGACGCACGGACTGAAGGTCAGACCGACGGGCAAGAAGCAGATAGTCGCCGAATTTCTTGTCAGCACGGCCCAGAAGTTTGTCGTTGGGAACATGGGCGAAAAATTCAAGGGATTTGTTCCTTTTGTTTCCGCCATTTTTGCCACATCGGTATTGTGCAGCCTGTCCAGTCTTATTGGAGCATATCCGGCGACCAGCGACCTTTCGACCGAGCTTGCCTGGGCGGTTGTCGTTTTTATCCTGATAACGGGAACCAAGATCAAGACCAATGGCGTTGGGGGATATTTAAAGGGGTTTACACAGCCCATTGCTGTACTGACGCCCTTTAATGTTCTCAGCGAGCTGGCTACGCCGATTTCCATGGCCTTCCGTCACTTTGGCAATATTATTTCGGGCAGCGTCATCACGGCACTGGTTTATGCTTCGCTCGCTGTGGCGTCGCATGCGCTGTTTGCCTGGCTGCCTGGCGCGCTGGGCGAAATCCTGGGTGCCATACCTATTTTGCAGGTAGGTATACCGGCTGTGCTGTCGGTGTACTTTGACCTGTTCTCCAGCTGTATGCAGGCATTTATCTTCTGTATGCTGACTATGCTTTACATCGCCAACGCGGCGGAGGAAGGCTAAAAGGCTTCACCCTCTTGGCGACGCGGGCGCTGTTATAAAAGGAAAATGAAATTAGGAGGACTTTCTTATGTTGGAAAAAGCGATTGTACTTGCTGGTTGCGCCATTGGCGCGGGTTTGGCACTGATTGCCGGTATTGGCCCCGGCATCGGCGAAGGCTATGCTGTCGGCAAAGCGTGCGAAGCCATCGGCCGCCAGCCGGAATGTAAGGGCGAGGTTACTTCGACCATGCTGCTCGGCTGCGCTATTGCCGAGACGACGGGTATTTACGGCTTTGTCACAGGCCTGCTGCTTATCTTTGTCGCTCCGGGCATCCTGACGAATATGCTGTAAAAAACGGCCCGGCGTAGTCCTGAGCCAAAGGGAGAGATACCATGGAAAAATTTCAATCTCTGGTAACTGTCGCGCCATGGACGTTTATTTTTACGATCTGCAACCTCTTTATTCTCGCCGCTGCGCTTAAGCATTTCCTGTTTAAACCGGTGCAGAGAATTCTCGACCAGCGCGCTGCAGAGGTTTCGACGACCTATGAGCAGGCGGACGAGGCCAGAAAGACGGCCGAATCCATGCGGGACGAGTACGAGCAGCGTCTGGCCGGAGCAAAGCAGGAGGCGGCGGAAATCGTTAAAACGGCCAATACCCGTGCGACAGCCCGTGCGGAGGAAATGCTGAATACCGCCCGCAGCGAGGCCGCGGCCCTCAAGGTCAAGGCCGAGCGCGAGATCGAAAACGATCGCAAGCGGGCCGCAGGAGAGCTGAAAAACGATATATCGGCCTTGGCCATTGACCTGGCGGAGAAAGTCGTGGAAAAAGAAATCGATCCTGCGGCGCACAGCGCACTGATACAGGAGTTTATTGACAAAGTCGGTGACGCGTCATGACGGCGGCCGATAAGGAATACGGTGGCGCGCTTTATCTGCTTGCCGAGGAAGAGGGCTGTGAAGATGAGGTTCTCGCAGGACTCAATCTGGCGGTGCGGTTGTTGGAAGAAAATCCCGATTATGTCCGCCTTTTGGAAAACCCGGCGATCAGCAAGGCAGAGCATTTGCAGCTGCTGGATGAAGCGCTGCGTGGAAGCCTGCATCCATATGCGCTGAATTTTATCAAAATTTTATGTGAAAAATCCGCTATCAGGCGGCTGTCCGGCTGTGCGGCCGTGTTTACCGACCGGCTTTACGCCGCGCGCGGCATTTTACCCGTCGTGGCATGGAGTGCCGTGCCTTTGACCGGGCAGCAAATGGAAAGCCTAAAGGACAGGCTGTCTGCTGCGACAGGAAAGACCATCCTGCTCAACTGTCGGGTTGATCCCGGTCTGATGGGCGGCGTTAAAGTCAGCTATGAGGGCAGAGAGCTGGATGGAACCATCGCAGGGCGGCTGGACGCTGTGCGTCAGGCTTTGATGTCCTGACGCCCGCCCTTATTATGGAAAGCTGGTGAAGCAACTTGCAGTTAAAACCTGAAGATATCAGCAAAATCATTAAAAGTCAAATTAAAAACTACGAAAACCGTATTGAAAGTGCAGAGACCGGCACCGTCATTTTGGTTGGAGACGGTATCGCGCGCGCCTATGGCCTGGAAAAGTGTATGGCTAACGAACTGGTTGAATTCCAGAACGGCGAATATGGCATGGCGCTGAACCTGGAGGAAAACAGCGTTGCCATCGTTATCCTCGGATCTGATGAAGGAATTAAAGAGGGGGATACCGTCCGCCGAACGGGCCGTGTCGTCAGCGTCCCGGTCGGTGAAGCGATGATTGGGCGCGTCGTCAATGCCTTGGGGCAGCCTATTGATGGAAAGGGCGCTATTGACACCAAAGAATTTCGTCCCATTGAAAGTCAGGCCCCTGGTATTATTGAGCGAAAAAGTGTCTCCGTTCCCCTGCAAACTGGCATCAAGGCCATCGACAGCATGATTCCCATTGGCCGCGGCCAGCGCGAATTGATCATCGGCGACCGACAGACGGGCAAGACCGTCATTGCGACGGACACCATCATTAACCAGCGTGGAAAGGACATCATTTGTATCTATGTCGCAATTGGCCAAAAGCGTTCCACTGTTACCCAGCTGGTGGAAAATCTGACGGCCAATGGCGCGATGGATTACACCATTGTCGTCGCCGCTACGGCGAGCGAGCTGGCCCCTCTGCAGTACATTGCGCCGTATACCGGGTGCACCATGGGCGAATATTTCATGGCTCAGGGCAAGGACGTTTTGATTATTTATGACGACCTGTCCAAGCATGCGGTCGCTTATCGCGCGCTCTCCCTGCTTATCCGCCGTCCGCCCGGGCGTGAAGCCTTCCCTGGCGACGTTTTTTACCTGCACAGCCGTTTGCTTGAGCGCGCGGCCCGCTTGGCGCCAGAATACGGCGGAGGTTCGCTGACGGCTCTGCCGATTATCGAAACACAGGCTGGCGACGTCTCTGCCTATATCCCGACCAACGTCATTTCCATTACAGACGGGCAAATTTTCTTGGAAAGCGAGCTGTTCCATTCGGGCGTGCGCCCTGCCGTCAACCCGGGTATTTCGGTCAGCCGTGTCGGTGGCAATGCCCAGATTAAGGCCATGAAAAAGGTTTCCGGTTCGCTCAAGCTGCTCTATTCGCAGTATCGTGAATTGCAGGGCTTTGCACAGTTCGGATCCGATCTGGACGCTGACACCAAGCGCCGCCTGGCGCAGGGCGAGCGCATCGTAGAGGTCCTCAAGCAGGATCGCAATGCGCCTGTCGATGTTGAGCTGCAGGTGGCTATCCTCTATGCCGTTGTCAACGACATTCTAGAAGAGATTCCTGTTGAAAAAATTCGTGCTTTTGAAGAGCAGCTGTATACCTACCTGCGTGATATGCATGGACCGATGCTGGAGAAGATCCGCACCACTGGCGTGCTGGACGCTGAAACGGAAGAGACGCTGAAAAAGGCATTGACCGACTTTAAAGCGGGCTTTATGCAACAGCAGTAATGAAGGGGAGGAGGGCTTTTCTATGGCAGGAGCCTCTATGAAGGACATCAAGCTCCGCATTAAAAGTGTACAAAGCACCATGCAGATCACCAAGGCCATGGAGCTTGTCGCGTCTTCCAAGCTGCGCCGGGCCAAAATGCGGGCCGAGCAGTGCCGCCCCTTTTTTGATATCCTGCATGAAACCTTGACGGATATCGCCAACACAAACCGCGATTTCAGTTCGCCGTACCTTCAGCAGCGCGATATCAAAAAGACCTGCTATGTCGTCATCGCAGGCGATAGGGGGCTGGCCGGCGGCTACAATAACAACGTTTTTAAGCTGGCCGCCGCTCATATGGAAGGCAAGCCGGTAATGGTGCTTCCCATTGGCAAAAAGGCGCATGATTATTACTACCGTAAAGGGTTTGAGATCATGAGCGAGCGTTATGCTTCAGTAGAAGCGCTGACCAATGGGGATTGCGCCGAAATGGCGCAGGTACTGGCCGACGCTTATCTGAAGGGCGAGTTTGATGAGCTGTATGTCGTTTATACCAATTTTGTCTCCATGCTGACGCAGGATCCTGCGGTTATGAAAGTCCTTCCCATTCATGATTCCCGGGAAAAAGACGGGCGCGGCGGAGCAAGCGGCATGATTCTATACGAGCCGTCAACTACAGCAGTCTACAATGCCATTGTTCCGCAGTATATGACAGGTATTCTGTTCTGCGGTGTGGCAGAATCCTTAGCGTCCGAACTGGGAGCGCGGCGTACTGCGATGGAGGCGGCGAGTAAAAATGCCGGGGAAATGATCGAAGATCTCAATTTGCGTTATAACCGGGCACGTCAGGGCGCAATTACCCAGGAAATCACAGAAATCGTCGCAGGCGCTGAGCAGTAAAGCTGTTTTGCTTTACGACGGTTATAAGGAGGATTTGATATGAAGCCACAAAATATCGGTACCGTTGTCCAGGTTATCGGGCCGGTACTCGACATAAAATTTGAAGGGGGAAATTTGCCCGGGCTGCTCAACGCCGTTACAATCGACAACGGGGGACGCACTCTGACGGCTGAGGTTGCGCAGCACATCGGCGACAATATTGTGCGTTGTATCGCCATGAGCTCGACCGACGGGCTGGTTCGCGGGGCCGAGGCTGTTGATACCGGAGGACCTATCACGGTACCTGTCGGTAATGCCACGCTGGGACGTATTTTTAACCTTTTGGGTGAGCCGGTCGATAACATGCCGGCGCCGGAGGATGTCGAGCGCTGGCCCATTCACCGCCAGCCCCCCAGCTATGAAGAACAGGAGAGCACAACAGAGATTCTGGAAACCGGAATTAAGGTCGTGGATCTGATCTGCCCCTACGCCAAGGGTGGCAAGATTGGACTGTTTGGAGGCGCTGGTGTCGGCAAGACGGTTCTCATTATGGAGCTCATCAACAATGTTGCGACGCAGCATGGCGGCCTTTCAGTTTTTACCGGCGTTGGCGAACGAACCCGTGAAGGCAATGACCTTTACAATGAAATGAAAGAGAGCGGCGTCATCAGCAAGACGGCGCTGGTCTATGGTCAGATGAACGAGCCGCCCGGGGCCCGTATGCGCGTCGGCCTGTCCGGTCTGACCATGGCGGAGTACTTCCGCGACCGTGAAGGGCAGGATGTGCTGCTGTTCATCGACAATATTTTCCGATTCACCCAGGCGGGGTCTGAGGTTTCCGCTTTGCTGGGGCGCATGCCGTCGGCCGTCGGCTATCAGCCGACGCTGGCCACTGAGATGGGCGCTTTGCAGGAGCGTATTACTTCGACCAAAAAGGGGTCTATCACATCGGTTCAGGCCGTTTATGTCCCAGCCGACGACCTGACCGACCCCGCCCCTGCGACAACCTTTGCCCATCTGGACGCTACAACGGTTCTTGACCGCGCCATTGCGT
>CAJMOV010000079.1 GCA_905215125.1 uncultured bacterium
AAGAACCGGAAGTGGAAAAAATTCGAATTCAAAAGCTGCTGGCAGATGCCGGCTGAGACCATGCCCTGAACAGTAAAGGACAGCAGTCCCTGCTGACATTCGTCTACGGTATAATAGACGGTGACACCCGCAATCTCCCCCAATCCCGCAGCTGCCGCCTGCAGCAGGCGGCGCTTATGCTGCGCCATAGCGGTAAGCCCTTGTTTTTTGACAAACCTTACCCCTTCAAGCAGGCCGGCAATACCAGGTACATTCAGGGTCCCACTTTCAAAAATATCAGGTAAGAAGTCAGGCTGCGTCAATTCCAGGGAATTGCTGCCTGTTCCGCCTTGGGTCAAACTGTGAAGGCAATTATCTTTACAGCATACCAAAACGCCCGTCCCCTGCGGTCCATAGAGGGATTTATGTCCCGGCATACAGATAAAATGAACGCTTTGCAGCTGGCGGACATCAATCGGCAGAATGCCGGCTGACTGAGAAGCGTCGATGATCATCGGTATTCCACGCTGGGCACAAAAAGCGTCAATGGCCTGGACGGGTAGCACAAAGCCAAACACATTGGAAACATGATTGACGACAACACATCGGGTGTCTTCCCGTAGCGCACTGCAGATGGCGTCCTGCGCCGCCTGCTGAGAAAAGAGTGGGGACTGCGCAACGGTATAGCTTACCCCCCGCTCCTTCATGGCCTCCAGAGGGCGGATGACCGAATTGTGCTCATATCCTGAAACAACGGCATGCCCGCCGTCGTGCAGAACGCTTTTAATCGCTATATTAAGCGCATGTGTGGCGTTTTGAGTAAAAGCTATGCGCTCGGGGGCATCGCTGCCAAACAGCCCGGCGATTTCCTGCCGGCAGAGATATACGGTTTCTGCCGCGCGCAGGGCCGGGCGATGGCCGCTGCGCCCCGGATTTGCACAGCCCAGCAGCGCGGCTTCCATCGCCCGGGCAACCTGGCGAGGCTTTCGAAGCGTCGTCGCTGCATTATCAAAATAGATCATAGTCGTGCCTCCTTCAGCTCGCCCCCGGGCATTTCATAAAATAATCCGGCAAACGGCACATTGCGCTGTCGAATGATGCGCACCGCCTTTTCCGCGCCGATGGCGTTGAGGCGCAGGGCATATCCGCAGGATCCGCGAGACAGCACGGTGGCCGGACGGACAAGATGTGTCACAATACCGCCGCTGGACAATGCCCTTGCGGCGTTTTGTGCGTAGGTAACCGATTTAAATGTAATGAGAAAGCCCATTGCCTGCACTCCTTTTGTCAGCTCTTCACTCCATCTTATGCACTGTTCTTTTTAAAGGTGCAGAAAAAAGCCTGCGGATAATCCCGCAGGCAAAACAATTATTCTTTCTCCAGCAGGCAGACGGCATGGGCTGCCATCCCGTCTCCTGAACCGGTAAAACCCAGCTTTTCTTCTGTCTTGGGCTTTATGGACATCTGCTCCGGCGCAATGCCCATGGCGACAGCAAGGCGTTGCTGCATTTCGGTAAGATACGGAGACAGCCGCGGCGCCTGCGCGACCAATACGGTGTCGATGTTGACAACATGCCAGCCATTTTGCCGTACGAGCGCCATACATCGGCGCAGCAACGCCAGACTGTCGGCGTTTTTATACTGGGCGTCAGTATCCGGAAAAAGAGCGCCGATATTGCCAAGGCCAGCTGCGCCCAGCAGCGCGTCGATGACAGCATGCGTCAGCACGTCGGCGTCGCTGTGACCGAAAAGCCCTTTTTCAAATGGGATTTCCACCCCTCCCAGGATTAGCTTTCTTCCTGTTTCCAGGCGGTGAACGTCGTATCCATTTCCAATACGCAGGCTGGTCATTCTCTTTCCTCCAAAATAGCTTCGGCGGCAAACAAATCTTCCGGCGTGGTAATTTTGATGTTGCTGGGAGGACAGACAACAGCGGCGGGACGGACACCCATGCGCTCAAGAGCGGAGCACTCATCCGTTATCGTCTCTCCTGCCTCCAGCGCCCCTTGTATTGCAGCACGCAGCATCTGTACATCTGCACACTGCGGGGTTTGCGCTCGCATCAGGCTGGCGCGGTCGACTGTTTTTTCAATGCGATCCCGGCTAACCAGCTTAATTGTATCGGTCACCGGCGTGACGGCGGCGGCAGCGTTATAGGCAAAGGCACTTCGGCATACCCGCTCGATATCCTGCGGAAGGATCAAAGGACGTGCAGCGTCATGCACACAGGCAAAACGGCAATCGGGCGATACCTCCCCCAGACCGCGCAGTACGCTTTCTGCCCGCTGCGCCCCCCCGGTCACTACCTTGTCCAGCTTGGTGATGGAAAATTCCTGACAAAGCTGAGAGTATTCAATGATGACGTCGTCGCGGGCGACCAAAACGATTTCATCGATCATGCCGCACGTTTCAAAAGCCAGCATAGTGTGAATGAGCACCGGCAGTCCGCCAATTTCGCACAGCAGCTTGTTCTGTCCTTCCATACGGGATGAGCTGCCGCCAGCGGCAATGATCGCTGAAACAAAGGGCTTTTCCTCTTTTTTTTTAAAAAGACGCCACATGGCTTTACCCTCCTTTTGTTGGATGAACAGCAGACGATTTCCCCAGTAAAAAAGCCCGTCCGGGCTTTTTGCTGTATTTTATCCTATGAGTCCCTGGTTGATAATATGCGCGATTTCATCATAAGGGGCTGATTTGGCCAGCATAATTTCGGAAATGAGGATCTGCCGGGCTGAGTTGAGCAGCTTTCGTTCGCCAGTAGACAGCCCGCGGCGCGCTTCACGCTTCACAAGGCTTTTGGCGACACTGGCCACCTGAAGCAAATCCCCGCTTTTAATTTTAAGCATATTGTCGCGAAAACGCTGGTTCCAGTTCTGCGTGTCTTCTATCGGCAGGCCGGGCAGCTGCCGGATAATATCGTCGGCCTGTGCTGCGGCAATAATTGCGCGCACACCGATTTCCGAGCAATGCTCACAGGGTATCATGACCGTCATAGAGCCGACTGCCATCCGCAGGACATAGTAAAGCTGTGTCTTGCCACCCGAGCAATGCTCCGAAATTTCTTCTATCACACCCGCCCCATGCATGGGATGGGCGATCCTGTCGCCGATTTGATACATCTCTGCAACCTCCGTCCCGACTCCCCTTTTCCTGACGAACTTTTCCCTTTATGGCTTTATTATAACTCAATTTTTTACCAAATACAAGAAAAAGTGCAGAAAAAACAAAAAAACGCCGCAGATCACACAGGTTCTGCGACGTTTTGTGCAACTTACAAGGAGTATCCCAGTTGAATAGCTTCCATATTTTTACTTAGGAGCTCGGCCTTTTTAGGCGGGACAACTTTTTTCAGCGTCTTTTCGATGAGCCCTTCTTCACAAATCCCTGTTTCCTTGATGAACTTGCCCAGCATAATCATATTGGACAGGCCCTTCATTTCCTTTTCATTAGCCAGCTGGGTGGCAGGGATGTAGAAGGTCTCCACATCGGTGCGCTGAACCTTGGCAGAGATAAGGGTAGAATCGACAAAGACCTTTCCGCCAGGCAAAACAGCGCCTTCAAATTTTTCCAGCGAAGGGGCGTTCATGGCGATAAGGGAGGTACAGCTGATGACGATTGGGGAGCCGACCGGCAGATCGCTGATAACGACGTTGCAGTTTGCCGTACCGCCGCGCATTTCCGGGCCGTAAGAAGGCAGCCAGGAGACCTGGAAGCCCTGATAAAGGCCGGCGTAGGCCATAAATTTACCGGTGAAAAGGACGCCTTGGCCGCCGAAGCCGGCGATAATAATTTGCTGATTCATCCTTTATTCCCCCTGTGTAATGTCTTTATAGACGCCCAGCGGATAATAAGGCATCATATTGTCGCGCAACCACTGCAGCGCCTTGACCGGGGCCAGACCCCAGTTGGTCGGACAGGTGGACAAAACCTCGATAATAGAATAGCCGCGCTTTTCCTGCTGCATGATAAAGGCTTTTTTGATTGCCTTTTTGGCAGCGTTGATATTTTTGACCGAGTCAACGGCGACACGCTCGGCATAAGCGGTGCCGGACAGAGTGGCCAGCATTTCACAGACGCGGACGGGGTAGCCGGCCATTTTGACGTCGCGGCCATAGGGCGAGGTTTGCGTCACCATTTCGGGCAGGGACGTCGGGGCCATCTGGCCGCCCGTCATGCCGTAAATTGCATTATTGACAAAAATGGTGGTGATGTTTTCACCGCGGGTTGCGGCGTGTACTGTCTCGGCCGTGCCGATGGCGGCCAGGTCTCCATCGCCCTGATAAGTAAAGACATTGACATTGCCACCGGTAGCCCGCTTGACGCCGGTAGCGACAGCGGGCGCGCGGCCGTGGGCCGCCTCGATCATGTCGCAGTTAAAGTAATTATACGCAAGCACGCTGCAGCCGACCGGGCAGACACCGACTGTATTGCCCGTCAGATCAAGCTCGTCCAGCACTTCGGCGACCAGGCGGTGAATGATACCATGGGTACAGCCGGGACAGTAATGTGTCGAAACGTCGCACAGCGCGTTGGGTCTAGAAAAAACTTTCTCCATTATTTCGCACCTCCCAGGGCCTTAACAATCGCGGCTTCAATTTCATCCGGGGTGAAAACGATGCCGCCGACGCGGTTGCATAAGTAAACGGGCTTTGCACAGTCAATGGCCAGCTTGACGTCGTTTACCATCTGGCCCATGCTCAGCTCTGCCGAGACAAAGGCCTTGACCGTCTTAGCCTTTTCACGCAGGATATCGACCGGGAAAGGCCATAGTGTAATGGGGCGGATGAGTCCGGTCTTAATCCCTTTTTCACGCGCGGCGCGGATAGCGTTTTTGGCAATACGGGCGGACGCGCCGTAGGCGACCACGACCACCTCGGCGTCGTCCAGCATAAACTCCTCCCAGCGCTGCTCGGTCTCCTGGATACGCTGGTAGCGCTCAAAGCGCTTTAAATTTTCTACCTCCAGCTCGTCAGGCTGCAGGAAGAGGGAGTTGACAATGTTCTTTTCGCGCTTACCCTGTGTGCCCGTAGTGGCCCAGGGCTTGTCAAACTGCTTGACTTCGGCGCTTTCGGGGAATTCGACCGGCTCCATCATCTGGCCCAGGATGCCATCTGCCAGGATCATGGCCGGCATACGGTACTGGTCAGCCTTTTCAAAGGCGGTAAAGACGGTGTCGACAACCTCTTGCACAGTGCTGGGGGCAAACACCAGCAGGCGGAAATCGCCGTGGCCGGGGCCGTGAGTCGCTTGGAAATAATCGGCCTGCGCCGGCTGGATGCCACCCAGACCAGGGCCGCCGCGCTGAACGTTGACAATCAAAGCCGGCAGGTCGGATCCCGCCAGATAAGACATGCCTTCGCTTTTTAACGAAACGCCGGGGCTAGAGCTGGAGGTCATAACGCGGTGGCCGGAAGCCGCGGCGCCGTATACCATATTGATGGCAGCAACCTCACTTTCCGCCTGCAGGAACGTGCCGCCGACCTTGGGCATTTTCTTAGCCATATAGGCTGCAAGCTCGGTTTGCGGAGTAATTGGGTAGCCGAAGAAGTTGCGGCAGCCGGCCAGAATAGCAGCTTCGCCCAACGCCTCGTTACCCTTCATCAAAAATTTTTCACCCATGTTCTTTCCTCCCTCAGCGATAAACTTCAATGACGCAGTCAGGGCACATCGTGGCGCACATGGCGCAGCCGATACACTGCGATTCATCGGTGCAATAAGCGGGGCTGTATCCTTTCTTGTTGAGTACCCCCGTCTTTAAAGCAAGAATTTTACGCGGGCACGCATCAACACACAGACCACATGCTTTGCACTTGTCTTCGTTGAATGTTACCTTGGCCATACTCTTTACCTCCTGTATTTCTCAACATGTGGAAATCAAAAACAATCAAATCTGCCAGTTTTCTTTATAGAAGATATTTACAGGGAAAAGGCTGGGGACTTCCCTGCCAAGCTCCCGGGCCAGATCGGCGCGCAGGCAATGCATGGCCACCGGCAGGCCTGTCAGACGGGAAACCTCCTGCGCATAGGGCAGGCTGCTTAAAAACCTTTCGCACGTTGTCTCCGGCCCCAGATTGGAGTTATTGGCAATAGCGGTAAATTTCATGTGCGAAACGGCTTCCATTTCCTTCATATACTCAACGACATCCTGCGGCCTTGCCGTCAAAAGCCGGTACTTGTTGATGACCAAAAACATATCATACTCTTTTTCTTCCATCTTAGCGGCAAACTGCCCCAAGGCGACGGCGCCGCTGTCGTCCCCGCCGACGTCGAATACGGAATAGACGGTATTGTCGTCAAACGCGGTGTAAATCTCCGGTGAGATGGATGGGATGTCCAGATTGGAATTGGCAAAAGGGGAAGCAATAAGCCGCACGCCGTGTTCGTTGAGTACACCTTCGCTGTCCTTGGTACGAAAATAGGGATTGACTATATCGACGTCACAAACGACGACTTTTTTCCCGTCGCGGCGCAAAGCCAAGGCATAATTGACCGACAAATTGGTCTTGCCCGAGCCATAATGCCCCGCGAAAACCGTCACTTTTTTCTTCAAGTGGAGTCTCCTAACCCATGTTGAATAATAGTATTTAACTTTATTATAGCACTGTATCTCGGCTGTTAGCAACAATATTATATTGATTTTTGGCCTTTCAAATATAGTATCTTAATTTTTTACACTAACAATAAAAAACCGGAGAGACGATGGTCTCTCCGGTCGGGATGCTTTTTACCGCTTGCCGTCTTCCTGTCAGCCCGCTCGGATTTGCAGGCGGATGCGATCGGCTATCATAGAAATGAACTCGCTGTTCGTGGGCTTTCCTTTTGAGTTGGAGACGGTGTAACCGAAAAAATTGTTCAGCACCTCGATGTCTCCCCTGTCCCACGCCACTTCAATGGCGTGTCGGATGGCGCGCTCTACACGCGAGCTGGTCGTTTTAAATTTTTTTGCCACTGTGGGGTATAAAACCTTGGTAATGGCGTTGATGGTATCCATATCTTTGACCGTCATGATGATGGATTCTCTAAGATACTGATACCCTTTAATGTGGGCTGGCACGCCGATCTCGTGAATGGTATCGGTAACACGCATTTCAATGTCCAGCTCCGGGTCGACTTTTTTGGCCGGCTTGGAAAAGTTGGCCGCCATGGAATTGTACAGCTCAATGCGTTCTGCCAGGGAATGAATATCGCAAGGCTTCAGCATGAAGTACTGCACGCCAAGGGCATTCGCTTCAGCGGCCATTTGCTCGCTGATAAAGGAAGAAAGGAGGATAACTGACGGCTTTCTGCCGCACTTCGCCGATATTTCACGAATAGCGGCCAGCCCGTCGAGCCGCGGCAGCATGGCATCGGATACTATGACCTCCGGAGAAGTCTTAACCACAGCATCGACCAGCTCCATTCCATCTCCTGCCGTGTTGATAACCTCAATCTGCCCCTCTTGCTCCAGATTTAGCTTCATCATCTGAAGATAATCCTCGTTATCAAAGGCAAGAACTACTTTCACTTTATCTTTCATGACGCCTCTCCCTATAAAACAATTTTTTACTCAGCGCTGTAACTATAAAATAGCACAGCGGCTGCCAGATTTCAATACAAAAATTGAAATTATTGGAAAAACCGCACGACGTCATTTTACATTATCTAACATTTTTAGGCCAAACATCCATTTAACATCCGTTCAATGCTGATACCGTAGCCCCTTGTTGGATCATTAATGAGCACATGGGTGACAGCGCCGATGATTTTTCCATTCTGGATAATTGGACTTCCCGACATTCCCTGCACAATACCCCCGGTTTTCTCCAGCAGGGATTTATCTTTGACTTCGATCATCATGTCGCGCATAGAGTCGTCATCCTCAGCGTATACGCGCACAATTTCGACATCGTAGCTTTGAGTTTCTTTCCCTTCCACATTGGAAATGATGGTCGCTGCGCCTTCCTTGATTTCAGATTTTTTTGCGACAGGCAGGGCTTTTTCCCCTTCATACAGGGATGAATCGGTCACCTGTCCATAAATACCGCTGTTGGTATTGCTGTACAGAACGCCTTGGTCGCCGCTCATGTCAAAAGAGCCGGTCAGTTCACCCGGCGTGCCCTCCTGTCCTTTTTTAACAC
>CAJMOV010000080.1 GCA_905215125.1 uncultured bacterium
GGGAGGAAAAAGCCGCCTAATACCAACAGGCAGCCGCCTGACGCCCAGAACCGGCAGCGGCCGAAGCGGTCGGCCAGCAGGCCGAGGGGCATTTGCAGGGCAAAGGCGCAAAAGTTATAGAACAGGACGCACAGCTGGGCGTCGCCCTGTGCATAGACACGTCCTAACAGCAGAAAGGCGCAGGAAAAATCAACCGCGCAATGCGCTGCGGAATAAACGGCAAGGCGCAGCCCTTTCACAAACACCCCTCCTTATTTTATTTGGACAGCTGAAGCGGAGGATATGTTCCCACTATACCGTGCCGGGGAGGAAAAAGCAAGCGGGCGCAAAAAACGGCACACCGCATAGGGCGGTGTGCCGATGAGGGCAGGCGTTTAGGCGTTCTTCTGTTCCTCGGCCTGTTCCGGAGTGTCGGCGGCAGGGGAAGCGGGGGATTTTTCCGTGCCCAGAAACTCCGGCAGTCTCATGCCGGCCATGTCGAACAGCTCGTTCATCGGGGGAATGGACTTCATCAGGCCGGAGACAAAGCCGGCGGTTGCTGTTTTGCCGTCCTGGCCGCCTGCGCCGCCGTCCCAGACGGTGACCTTGTCGATCTTGATGTTTTTGATCGCTTCGACCTGGATTTTGAGCAGATCCTCCATCTTGTCGGCCAGCATGAGACGCAGCGCGTCGTTTGCATCGCCGCCGGCG
Organism: uncultured bacterium; assembly: GCA_905215125.1. Lineage (GTDB taxonomy): Bacteria > Bacillota > Clostridia > Oscillospirales > Butyricicoccaceae > Ventrousia. The sequence continues at coordinate 691 of CAJMOV010000080.1, forward strand.
GCGACGACAATTTCCTTGAGACCTTCAGCCTGCTTGGTCAGGAGGGCCTGCATACCGGTTGCTTCGGCCTGCATTTTGGCCAGGATAGCGTCGGCCTCGCCGCGGGCGCGGCGGCGGATCTGCTCGGCCTCGGCTTCAGCTTCCAGCTCCTTTTTGCGTTTTTCGATTTCGGTCTTGACGATGACATCAGCTTCCTGCGTCGCCTTTTCACGGGCGTAGCGGGCGGCTTCGGCCTTCTGCTCGGCGGCGTAGGCCTCTTCCAGCGCCTTGGCGGCTTGGATTTTTTCTGCCGATGTCGCTATCTTGAGGGCTTCGGCTTCCTTTTCACGGCGGGATGCGTTGGACATAGAGATTTCCACCTGGGCGGTGTTTTCGCCCTGGATGGCCAGAGAATTAGCCTGGGCGACCTGCACGCGCTGGTCGCGGTGGGCGTTGGCTTCGCCGATGGAGCCGTCGCGCTCCTTTTCGGCGACGCTCTTTTTGGCGTCGTTGATGGCCTTGGCGGCCGCTTCCTTACCCAGGGCGGCGATGTAGCCCGATTCGTCCGAAATGTCGGTGACGTTGACGTTGATAAGGCGCAGGCCGATTTTCTTCAGCTCGCCTTCAACGTTGCGGGAGACGGCTTCAAGGAATTTATCGCGGTCAGTATTGATTTCCTCGATGTCCATGGTGGCGATGACCAAACGCAGCTGGCCGAAGATGATGTCCTTGGCAAGCTCTTGAATTTCCGCCAGTTTGAGGCCCAGCAGACGCTCGGCGGCGTTCTGCATGACGCCCGGCTCGGTAGAAATGCCGACGGTGAAGCGGGAGGGGACGTTGATGCGGATATTCTGGCGCGACAGGGCATTTTCCAGATCCACCGAAATGGACAGCGGGGTCAGATCAAGAAACTCGAATGACTGAAAGACAGGCCAGACAAAGGCGGCGCCGCCGTGGATACACCGTGCGCTGCGGGCCGAGCCGTCTTTGTTGTTGCCGACGTTGCCGTAGATGACCATGACCTTGTCGGAAGGGCACTTTTTGTAGCGGGACAGGATAAGCACGAGAAGGGAAAACAGCAGGACAACGATGACGCAGATGAGAATTAAACTTTCCATATTCATACCTCTCTTTTTTTCAGGGACCCTGAGGGGGCCGGCCCAGACCGGATGCAGCAGTGGAGACAGCGCCGCAGAAAGGACAGGCCGACCGAAGCCCCTTTATTTTTTAAAATGCGCGGAAAGCAGGAACCATTCCCCAAAGACTATTTGCGGCAGACGACCAGCGTGCTTTTGCCGGAGACAGCGACGACGACCACTTCACATCCGGTGGGCAGGGGGGTCTGTTCGTCGGTGACGGCGTCCAGCTCGCGTACCTGCTCCTGGATGAGAACCTCGACCTTGCCGCGGCCTTCGCGCCGGGGAGGGATGGTCAGATAGACGCTGCCGCTCTGGCCGATGGCGTTGGGCAGGCGCAGCGTACCGTCCGACTGCAGCCGCATGCACAGCTTAAAGATGACGGCCATGGCCAGCATGGAGCAAAACCCCATGATGCCGGCCAGTATAGCTGACAGGCCTGCCGAAACGCCGCTGCGCAAAAGCGCCAGGCCGCCCCACCCGAACACGGTGAAAAAGGCGATAAAGCCGCGTATGGTGAAAAGCCGCAGCCCTGCGTCGGCGACGGCGTCCTGCGCGTCGTGTCCGATATCCGGGTCGATGTCAAAATCGCCGCCGGTATCGGCGTCAGGTCCGTCAAGGTCCAGGTCAGGGTCGCCCGCATCGGCTTCCCCGCCGCCGCCGGCCAGACCAAAAACGAGCAAAATGGTCTGGATGGCCAATATCAGCGTCGAAGGAATGGCGATGTAGGCGAAAAAGCGCTGGAAAGCGGTCAGCGATTCAAACCACTCGATCATGTTTCATCTTACCCCCTTTATGTTTCTGACAGAACAACATTATTCGTCCAGATACGCCATGAGAAGATCGGCGCGCTGCTTCAGGCAGGACGCCATATAAGCCATGGAGATGATCTCAAGCGCGAGGCGGATGCGTTCGCGCGCGCCGGCATAGGGCTCGGTATACCCGTCCAGCGCTTCATCGCACCACTGCGCCAGCATCCCGGGAGGAGGAAGCTCGCCCCCAAGGCGGGCGACAAGGTCGACGATGTGTAGGTACAGCGCGGAATCGTCAATGATATCGTCCCCTTCGTCATCAAGACGGCCGTTGACATAGGAGAGCAGCCGGCAGATGCGTTCGATCTGCATGCTGTCGCGCAGCATGTTGATGATAAAAATACGGCACAGCTGGCGGCGGCTGTATTTTTTTTTGACAGGCGGCGGGAGAAAGCCGCGTTTGACCCAGTTTTGGATGGTATAGGGTTCAAGCCCAGTCAGCTGGGAGACCTGCGACAGCACCAATCCGCCCGTCAGGAACATGGGGGAGAGCAGCGCGTCGGCGGCATTTTCACGGGAGAGATCGACCTCGAGCGTCGTACCCGGCAGCCGGCTAATCATGGGAACCACCCCTGTCTTCAGATTCCGCGCCCCGTCATTTCACCCCTTTTGGGGTGGAATTCTTCGGCCGAAGCATTTACGGTGATTCAATTATATCAAATGGTCGCTTGACTGTCAATAGAGTTTTTGAAATTGTTTTATCGGGGCGCAAGACCTCTCCATATATAACGCTTTTAATGATTTGACGCTTGAACAAGAGGGTGAGTTCCCGTGAAAAGAAAAAAAGCCCGGCCATCGCGCAAGGATGGCCGGGAAAGAGGGGGTTACACGGCGGATAAAAAGAACCAGACAGCGCTTGCCGCGCCTGTGCCGAGTAGAAAAGAAAGTAAAGGCACGGAAAACCTGCGCAGCCTGCCTTTCACAGGGGCGGCGGTGAGATCGTAGCGGGAAGCCAGCCGGCAGGCGATATTGAGCATTTCGTCAGCCGACTGGATGCCGTTTGCAGTGCTGCCGCTGTTTACGATAAAAATGGCTTGTTCAAATTTTTTGGGATCGGGGGACGGTACAATGACTGCCTGCTTGGAGACACCTTTGACCACGGCGCATCCTCCTTGTCGAGATTCTTTTTACAGTGTTTCCAGCAGGGCGGCCCATTATTCCGCGCCCGACAGAGTAATGACAAGCACGGAACGGTCGTCGTCGGTTTTGGCGCCGCAGGCCGATTCCAGAATACGTCCGGCCAATTCCTGGGCGTCCAGCCCTTCCTCGCGGCAGAGCTGGGCGACTGCGTCTGTGTCGGCGCCATCGCAGACGCCGTCGCTGACCATGACGATGCGGTCCCCTTCGCACAGGCGCAGCAAGGCCGGCTCTGGCGGCGAGGACAGCGCGGGCTCCGCGCCGGCCGGCATGGCCGATGTATAGAAGCGCCGCACCGCGCCGTCGCGTATAACGAAAGTGGGGGCGGCACCATATTTCAGCAGCTTGCCTTCGCCGCTGAACAGGTTGATTTCCAAAAGATCAAGGGTGACGAAGCCGCAGTCCTCAAACCGGGCGGCCAGGACTGGGATGACAGCCCGCGCGCTTTCCTGCACGCTGCATCCTGAGCGGACAAACTGGGCGACGAGGGAGAGCGCGGTGCGCGACAGCTTTTCCGCCGCTTCGCCGGTACCCATTCCGTCGGACAAAAGGATGACGGCGCGCCCGTCGGCGGTGCGGAAGTGCAGGGTGGAATCGCCGCAGACCGTTTCGCCATGCTTTTGCCGGACGGCCCGGCAGACTGCGACACGCAGGCGTTCGCTTTCGCTGATGCGCAGGGTCCGGCCGTTTTTGGACAGGATATTTTCCGGCGGGCAGAAAGTGCGGCCAAGGGCGAGGGAAAGGCTTTGCAGAAAAGCCTCGCTGTCGGGCAGGGGCGGCGCGTCGCCGCGGACGCTGATTTCGATGTGCATCCGGCCCTGTTCGGAATAGACGAGTACAGATGCGCCCGGCGAATAGGCGCGGACGATGTTTTTAACCCGGTTTTCCATACCGGGGAAGTATTCGGGCGAAGCGTCGACCGCCTCGGCAACGCCGGAAAGGACGCCGCACAGGCTGTCATATTGCTCGCGCATTAGACGCTGGCTGTTCTGTGTACGGCGCTGAAGGGCGCGCCGGCGCAGCAGGGAGAGGTACTGGTCGTTGACGGCACCGCAGAAGCGTTCTATATTTACGCACCGCGCGGCAAAATGGGGCGGAAAGTCGGCCGTGCTCAGCGAGCCCTGCTCCTGCAGCAGGGAAATGGTGTTGTTGAGCGCGTCGTAGGTATCGACCGCGTCGCGGCTCCAGCATACGGGGGCCAGAGAGCATTTGCGGCAGACCTCGTCGGCAGCGGCGTCGTAAACGCGGGTGATGTCCTCATCCTGCTGGGCGGCGGACAGGGCGGAAACGGCGCTGCCCAGCCCAGCAATGGCGCGCGATACCGCCATCAGGCGGGGGCCCATGCGCGACGGACGGGGGACGGGCCGAGGGGCGGCAGAGTCATTTGCGTGATTAACGCCATACCACAGGCTGCGGCTGATGGCGAAAACCGGCTGAGGCGTCCCCTGTCCGCACAGGGAAAGCAACAGGCAAAAGCCGCCTGTCAACAGGCTTTCGATAACGAGCAGTGCCATAAGCAGCCCGCCCTGGCCCCAAATGAGGGCGCTTTTGATAAAGAGTACAGCGATGCCGGCGCACAGCGGCGGAAATGCGAGAGAAGGGGGGAATTGATTGCCGCTCAACACCATCCGGCAGGTACAGCATAGAACGGCAGCCGCGGCGTAGGCGACGCCGCCCATCCCCAGAAAAACCAGTGCGCCGGCAAAGGCGCCCGCAAAAGCAAACAGGGTTTCGCCAACATCCCTGCGCGATGCGGCGTAAGCGACCCCCAGGGGGGCTGCGCCGGGTAAAACGCGCACAGCGGCCAACAGAAAGGAAAGGGAAAGGACCCCTGTGCGCCGCGCCAGTGGGGCAAAACGCGGGTCCTCGACGAGAAAGCGAGCCTTTCGGGCCGCCTTTTTCAGGTGCAGGTCCAGCTGCTTGTCCATGATATCCGCTCCTAATGTGGTGTTTATTTCCATTTTATCCGATGAGGTGACGGACAAAGAGCGGGAAATGACGACGGAAATAGGTCAAATCGCTTTTTTTGGCGGCAGATCAGGGCGAAAGGGGGAGAAAAATGCGCCGTGCGGGCTTGCCGCACGGCGCAAAAGGGAAATTTGCCGTTATTTGCAGCGGAACGTGCCGCAGCAGGTCTGGTTGCAGTCACAGGCCCCGTCGCCTTCGACGCAGATGCAGTCGGCAGAACAAACGCTGTTTGAATTATACGCGCAGTCATGTGCGCTGCAGCGGACCTGGGTTTCCTCGCAGGCGGCATTTGCCGTCATACCGGAGATGACACAGTCGCTGCGGTGGCCGAATGAATGGCAGCAGGTGCCCTGGCTGTCATGAGCGCGGGCGCCGTCAACCTTAATGTCAGGACGGCAGCACATACGGTCTTCGTTATTGATACAGTTTGTCACGTTGCAGGTCAGCTTGGTCATGGCGTTTCCTCCTTGCGTCGCCGGCCGAAAGCGGTAATTGGACGCGGCGAACCGTACTTATTCTGCGCGGCGCGGCGCCCGCTTATGCAAGCTGAAAAAACCACCAATTCAAACAGATATTAATAGGAAAAGTTTGGGCAGATTAAATGCGTTAAAATATTGACAAAAGGCGGCGCAACTGCTACAATAAACTTGTTAAATAAATAACGAAAATCGCAGCGCATACAATTCAGACATAAAAAAGGAAAGGATGAGCACAAATGGCACGCTTCACACTTCCCAGGGATTTGTATTTTGGCGACAACGCGATGGAGGAGCTCAAGGTACTTAAAGGGTATAAAAAGGCTTTTATTGTCACAGGCGGCAGCTCGATGAAGAAAAACGGCTTTCTTGACAAGCTGGAGGGTATCCTCAAAAATGCCGGACTGGAGATTTGCCTGTTTGAAGGGGTCGAGCCCGATCCGTCTGTGGAGACGGTTTACCGCGGCGCAGAAGCCATGCGTCAGTTTGGGCCGGACGTCATTGTCGCCATCGGCGGTGGATCCCCCATTGATGCGGCAAAGGCCATGTGGGTTTTTTATGAGTACCCTGAAAAGAAATTTGACGATATTAAGGATCCCTTCTCCCTGCCCAAGCTGCGGCAGAAGGCCATTTTTGTCGCCATTCCTTCTACATCGGGCACGGCGACTGAGGTGACGGCCTTTTCCGTCATTACTGACTATTCCACCAAGGTCAAATACCCTCTGGCCGACTTTGAAATCACCCCGGATATCGCAGTACTGGACGGCACCATTGCTCAGACCATGCCCAAGACGCTGACAGCCCATACCGGCATGGACGCCATGACCCATGCTATTGAAGCCTATGTCGCGTCAGCCCGCAGCGATTTTTCCGATCCACTCGCCCTTAAAGCCATCAGTATGATTTACGAGCATCTGGTCGATTCCTACAACGGCAGCCGCGACGCCCGCGAGAAAATGCACGTCGCCCAGTGTCTCGCCGGAATGGCCTTCTCCAACGCTCTGCTGGGCATCGTCCACTCGCTGGCCCACAAGACGGGTGCGCAGTACAACGTGCCGCATGGCTGCTGCAACGCCATCATGCTGCCTTATGTCATCCAGTACAATTCCAAGGTCTGCATGTCCCGCTTTGCTGACATCGCCCGCGTCATGGGGCTGCCCGGAGCCACCGACAAGCAGCTGACCAATTCTCTGGTCGACGCGCTGCGCGAGCTGAACCGCCGCCTGGGCATCGCCCTCAGCTTCAAGGAGCACGGCGTGCCGGAGGATCTCTTCCTCAGTACCCGCGACTTTGTCTGTGAAAACGCTGTTCTCGATCCGTGCACCGGGGCCAATCCGCGCGCCTGCGACGTCGAGGACATGAAGAAAGTCCTGACATGCTGCTATTACGGCGAGGACGTCAACTTTTGATTTGCTTTAACCATCCTCTTTTTCCTCTTATTTAGGTTCCCTTGGTACGGCGGCGGATCCCTGTGGTTCGCCGCCGTGCTGCGTCCTGCGGCATTGACGATGACGGTGCGGCATGATACAGTATAGTCAAAGCCTGACGACAGCGGAGGAAAAGGAGAAAGCGAAATGGCGTACTTTGATATCTGCGGCGTGCTGCCGCCTGTAATCACCCCCTTTGACGCGGATGGAAGGGTGGATTTTGACGCCTTTGTACGGAATATCGAAAAATGGAATGAGACGGGCCTGCGCGGCTATTTGGTTCTCGGCTCCAACGGCGAGACGCCGTATATCGGAGAGGAGGATAAAGTCCGGCTGATACGCGCCTGCGCCCGCAGGGCGGCGCCGGACAGGCTCATCATGGCGGGTACGGGGGTGGAATCGACCGACGCCACCGTTGA
>CAJMOV010000081.1 GCA_905215125.1 uncultured bacterium
AGCGGTGGCTCATTTCCATGACGCACATGCCGCTGCCGCGGTAGTTCATCATCTCATCCCGGATCTCCTCCAGCACCGGCTCCGGCATCATGGCAGGGCCTGCGGAAAAATTGAACGTGCGTTCATACTTCATGGTAAATCTCCTCCTGTAATCATGGTGAAAGCCGTAAAAATTTTCTTGTGTATTGTTCAATAATAGTCTATCATCAATATTAGAAACAAGCAATATCTGAATTGACTTTTTTTCCCCGTTCTATACGAAAAAATGCATAATTTTCCCCATATGATCCCCCTTTGCGGCAGATGACGGCCAAAACACCCAACCTTCGGAAGGAGTTGACAAGCATGTCGCGCGTATATGACAACGTAACGGAACTGATCGGCAACACTCCCCTTTTGCGTCTCCACCGGCTTGAGCAGGCGTATGACTGCCGCGCCGCCCTGTACGCTAAACTGGAGGGCCTTAACCCCGGCGGCAGCCTGAAAGACCGGGCGGCGGCGCATATGCTGCGCTGCGCCGTCAGCCGCGGCGAGCTGCCGCCTGGCGGCGTCGTTGTGGAAGCGACAGGGGGCAACAGCGGCGTTGCGCTTGCCATGGTGTGCGCCGCGCTTGGCTTCAGATGTATCCTGGTCATGCCGGAAAATGTCGACCCCGCCCGCATCGGCAGTATGCGCGTCTACGGCGCGGAAATTGTGCTGACCCCTTCGGCAGGGGGCGCGGCGGGCGCGGGGGAAAAGGCCCGTGAAATCCGCGACAATACCCCGGGCTGCTTCATGCCCATGCTGTTTGACAACGACGACAACTGCCAGGCCCACCGCGAAGGCACCGGCCGCGAGATTCTGGAGGCGCTGCCCCAGGTCGATGCCCTGGTCGCCGGCGTCGGCTCAGGCGGTTCGCTGACCGGCTGCGGCGAGGAAATCCGCAAGCACTGCCCCGACTGTAAGATAATCGCCGTCGAGCCGGTTGATTCCCCCGTTTTGTCGGGCGGTTTTCCTGGCGGCCACGGCATCCCCGGCATCGGGGCGGGATTTGTTCCCGCCATCCTCAATAGCTACATCCTGGACGAGGTCATCCGCGCCCGTACGCCGGACAGCATCCACATGATGGGCGAGCTGGCCCGGTTGGAAGGAGTGCTGTGCGGCATTTCCTCCGGCGCTGCACTTTCCGCCGCCGTTTCCCTTGCCCAGGAGCGCGAATACGCGGGAAAAAACATCGTCGTCATCCTTCCCGACAACGGAGAAAAATATTTGTGAATGGCAAAGCCCGCTCTTTCACAGGGCTCTGCCGGGCATCTTTTCAAGGCCCATCTGCGTCAGACGGGGCAGGCCCGGGAAACAGAAAGCAGGGACGCTCCTGGCGTCCCTGCTTTTTCTAAGGTTACCGCCCGCAGCGGTTCATTATTCTTTTGCAAGGGGCTTATCGCCCTTTCCCTTTTCAACGACACGCAGCGGCGGCCCGTCCAGGCGGACGACCCGTCCGGCCCGTTCAATGGCGGTGTTTTCATGGCTGATGAAAATAACGGGTATGCCCATCCCGGCGATGCGCTGCAGGATGCGCTGCGCGCACTCCTCGTCGACGCCGGCAAAGGGCTCGTCCAGCACAAGCAGCCGGCCTCCCAGCGCCAGAGCGCGGGCAAGGGCCAGGCGGCGCTGCATCCCACCGGACAGCTCGGCGGGCACCTTGTCCCCCTCTCCGTCCAGCTCGACCATGGACAGCCAGCGGCGGACGTCCGCTTTCTGCCCGCGCGGATACAGGTCGGAAATATGCTGCGCCGCCGTCCGCCAGGGCAGCAGCCGGTTTTCCTGAAATAGCAGGGCGATATCCCGCGGTGCGACGCCGGTCACACTGCCGCCGTCCGGCTTTTTCAGCCCGCACAGCACCCGCAGCAGGGTGGTCTTTCCGCAGCCCGACGGGCCTGAGAGCGCAGTAAACCCTTCCATCGGCAAAGCTAGGCTGAAGCGGTCGAGCACCGCCCGTTCGCCGTAGCGCACCGTGACGTTTTCAAACCGGATCATGCGCCCGCCCCCTTCCGCGCCTTCCCCATCCCTTTGCCAAGCAGGGCGGCCAGCCCTTTTTCCAGCAGCAGGCTGAGCAGGATGATGACGGCCGTCCACGCGAACAGCGACGGGGTCTCCAGATTGATTTTGGAAAAATACACCTGGGTGCCGACGGCCATTTGGGGCCGGCAGAGCACCTCGGCGGCGACGCCGGCCTTCCACGACAGGCCGATTGCCGTCATACAGGCGCTGGAAAAGTAAGGGAGCACCGATGGGATGACGACAAGCCGCAGCGTTTTTCCCCGGCCAAAACGGTAGGCGGACGCCATCTCCAGCAGCTGGCCGTCCGTTTCCCGGACGCCGCGCACAATGTTTCCCCATACGACGGGCAGGACTATGAGCATGGAGATGACGGCCGGCACCAGCCCGGTGCGCACCCACAAAAGCACCAGCACAATGAAGGAGGCGACCGGCGTCGCCAAAATGACCTTGACCAGCGGGGCCAACAGCAGCTCGGCCAGGCGGGACAGACAGGTCAGCGCCGCCAAGGCGATCCCCAGCACAATGCCGGCCGCCATGCCGCCGAAGATGCGCGCCAGCGTAAGCAGCGCCGTCAGCCAAAAATCCTGCCGGAAAAGGAGATCCCACAGCGTCGCCGCCGCGCTGACCGGGGACGGCAGAAGCAGCTCCTGTCCGACCTTCATGGACAGGAGCTGCCACACCCCAAGCCAAAAGGCCAGAGGCAACAGGACGCGCAGTGCCTTACGGCATGTAGTAGAAGCCTTCATCCGGAACAGAGCCGCCCTCCTCCGCGCTCTTGGCGCCAATGGAGGCGGGATCAGCGTCAAACAAAACCTGGTAGTACCCCTCAATGGCGGGCTGCATGTCGCTGCCGCTGATAAAGGTCAGGTTGCAGTCGGGGATGGCGCGCTTGGCAACGGCAGCGTTGGCCGTGATGCCGTACTGGGCGACCAGCTCGGCCGCTTCATCGACGTTTTCCTTGACAAAATTGATGGAAGCCTCGTAGTCCTCCAGGAAAGCGGCAACCGCTTCAGGGTTTTCCTTGGCCCAATCGGCGCGCACGACGGTGCAGCTCATGATGAGATCGCCGTCTCCCGTCACCTTCTGCCATTCTTCGGTCAAATCAAGGGCGGAACGGATGCTGAACGCCCCTTCGCTGCTGTCGCCCTTGATCTGCAGGGCTGTGGCCGCCGGGACGGGCAGCATGCAGACGTCGGCCGTGCCGGAAACCATGTTGGCCGTCACTTCCTCGGCCGTCTGCCAGACGATTTCAACATCAGCTCCGGGCTCCAGCCCGTTTTCGCGCAGCAGGTAGTTAAGCACATACTCCGGGTTGGCCCCCTGGCCGGTGGCGTAGATGGTGCGGCCCTTGAGATCGGCCATGGACTGGATGGCTTCGCCGTCCCGCTCAAGGATGTAAAGCACGCCGAGACCGTTGACGGTCAGCATCTGCACCTTGCCTTCCGTCTTGTTGTACAGGTTGGCGGCGACGTTGGTCGCCATGGCGGCGATATCCACTTCCCCGCTCGTCAGCTTGGCGACCACCTCGTCATTAGCGGCGGCGACGGTCATTTCATAGTTGTTGCGGGTGGTGCCCGCTTCACTGTCGGCCATCAGCTTGACGGCGCCGACGCCTGTCGGGCCGGAAAGAACGGCAAAGCGCACGTCGGCCCGCTCTGCCGGCTCGTCGTTTTGATCGTCGGTATTGGGCTGCTGATTGTCCTGCGGCGTATCCTCGCCCTGGCTGTCGTCCGGGCTCTGGGCGGGATTCTGCTCCTCCCCGCTCTGGCACCCGGCCAGCAGGGCGAAGCTGAGCGCAAGGCAAAGGATGAGCGCTAACAGTTTTTTGCTTTTCATACAAGTTTCTCCTCATGTAATTTTTCCGTGTCGAGCACGGTGATGCACTTTCCTTCCCGCGCGATGGCCCCCTGATTTTCCAGGGCCTCAAAGGCGCGGTAGAGCGAGGCGCGGCCCAGGTTGAGCCCGCGGGCAATGGCGGTGGCCGCCGCGTGGACCTCCCCTTTTTCATCCATGTTGCACAGCAGGTACTGCGCCAGCTTCTGCTGGGCCGTACCGGCGATCAGCCCTTCAATTTTCTGGCCGAGAAAATGGATGCGCCCCGACAGGTAGGATATGTAGGCCATGGCGATGCCGCTGTCCTGCGCGATCAGCCTGCGCACCAAGCCCTGCGGAAAAAACACGACGCGGCAGGCGCTGCGCGCCGTCAGGGTTGTAACGTAATCAGCATAGCGGTTAAAAAGCGCGGCCGCCCCGAACATCTCCCCCTGGCACAGGATGCTGACGACCATCTCCCCTTTTGTCACCTGTACGCTGCCGCACAGCAGCACGCCCAGGCTGCGGCGGAAATCGCGCGGGGCATAGATCACCTGACCCTTTTCAAAATCCTCCACTGTACAGGAAGGGTCGGCAAGCGCCTGCTGAAGCAAATCCGCCGGCGCCCCTTGGAACAGGAACAGGCGCGCCACCATCTCCCGCTCCTGCGCAGTCAATGCGCTGATCTCCACCTTTCCGCCCCCTTCTGTCTCATTTGATACACTTTGCATTGTACTCCCTTTCTGATGCAAAGTCAAGATCGGCCTCCACGTCAGGCCGGCAAAATAGGGAAGCGGCTTCTTTTTCCCTTGTACGCTTTCTGCAAATGCCGGGCAAATAAAAGCAGCAGCGCGGATGGTTTCTCCACGCTGCTGCTTGGCTTTAATCGGCGGATGTCGGCCGCCCGCACCCGACGAGCGCGTTCTGCAGCGCCTCAGCCGTTTCGTCGGCCTGGGCTCCGGTCAGGGAAAACGGCGGCTTAAAGACCAGGCAGGCTCCGCTGCGGCCCATAAGATACCTGTTTGCACGCATCCTGCTATGGACGGCGGCAGCCGTCTCCTCGTCTGTACATTCCAGCGACAGGGCCAGCCCTGCGCCGCGTACCCGCACGGCTTGTGGGCAGGCGTCGACACAGCGCTGCAGTCCGCTTTGCAGACGTGCGCCTGTGGCGCGGACGTTTTCCAAAAGCCCCCCTTCCAGCAGCTCGTCAAAGACGGCGCAGGCCGCGGCGCACGATAGAACCGAGTCGCCGGATCCCCCCGCCAGTGCAGGCAGCATGGAGGGATCGGCCGCGCCGCGCATCAGAAACCCGGCGATGTGCAGCCCGTTGCCCAGCCCCTTGCCGACGAGCAGAAGGTCGGGGATCACCCCTTCCTCCTGATAACGGAACATATGCCCTGTGCGGCCCATGCCGCTTTGGATCTCGTCAAAAATCAGCAGAATGTCGCGGCTGTTTGTCCACGCCCGCAGCGCTGCGAGATACCCCGGCGGCGGGCAGAGGTTGGCAAGCCCCTGGCATGGCTCGATGATGACGGCTGCAACGTCCTGCGCCGAGCCGTAAGCCACCTGCTGATCCAGAAAGTCGATGCAGGCAAAGCCGCAGCTTTCCGGCCGGCAGCGAAAGGGGCAGCGAGCGCAGTCGGGGTAAGGGGTGTGCACCAGCCCCGGCGGAAGGGGCGGATATCCGGCCTTGCGCTTGGGCAGCCCTGACATGCCGGCGCTCAGCTGCGTGCGGCCGTGGATGCTGTTCCAGAAGCTGACGACCTCGCTGCGGCCCGTCATCCTGCACGCCAGCTTGACGGCCCATTCCGCCGCCTCCGACCCGGACGACGTCAGGTGTACGCGGTCAAAATCGCCGCCCGTCGCTTCCATCAGGCGCATAAGCAGGCGGGCCTTATAGGGGTTGGCCGCGCCCGACTGGGCCACCTCGCCCGCGGCGCGGGATACCGCCCGGACAAAGCGCTCGTTCCCTGCCCCCAGGCATACGCTCAGCTCGTTGAGGGTGAGATAACGCCTGCCCTGCCGGTCAAACAGCTCGGCTCCCTTGCCGTCGACCAGCTCGAGCGATTCGGCCGAATAAAGGGGCGCCAGAAGATCATATCGCTGTACAGATGTGTTCAAAATGCTTTCTCCCCTTTACCCGGCTTACAAGGCCAGCTTTTGGAAATTCTCCAGGAAATTAACCAGGTCGTCGATTTTGGCCTGCATCATGCGCTCGCCTTTTTCCTTTGTGGCCAGGCGGCTGTTGCCGTTGGTGCCGCGCGGGGTGTCCATCTTGCCGAACAGCGCGACGCGCGTGACGCCGTTTTTGGCGCAGCCGGGCATGCGCTCGACGTATTCCTCAGTCGCTTCCTCCATCCTGACCAAATCCTCGCGGATAAACAGCATGGTCGATGTCTCGGCCTCGTCGCCGTGGCCGCCCTTGGGCTGCTCGCACAGCTCGTCCTCCGCTTCCTTGCCCAGGCCGAGACAGTTGGAAACGCCGACCTTGACCCCATAGCGGCAGGACAGATTGTTGGCGGCGATACGCAACGGGAAGTGGGTGGACACCCCGCCGTCCAGGATGAGAAATTTCTTAACGCCGAAGCGGATGAAGTTTTCCAGAATATTTTCCACAAAAGCTGAGAAAGAGTACGCTTCTATGCTGACCGACCCCTTAAAATCGGTAAAAGCGGGGAAGTAGGCGTAAGGCAGCGTCGGCAGCGTGACGACGGGGAAGCGTTCGGTGACGGCGCGGGCCAGCCAGTCGGTGACGAAAAAATCGGTGCCCATGGGCAGGTGTCCCCCATGCTCTTTACTGCCGCCGCCGACGGGCAGCATGACGATGGTGTCCTCGCAAAGCAGCTTCCGGCAATCCTCGTTTGTAATTTCGGCGATCATGACGCCTTTTTTCGGCTGGGTCATGCTGATCACGCTCCTTTTGTAATCCAGTGTGTGAAATTTTGGGAAAAGATCGCTTCCCTCTGTCCGTCTGTCAGGCTTGCCCGCAGCACATGCTCGATCTGCGCCTGCATGATGTCCTCTTTCCCTTCCCCGTCCATGAAGAAAGGGAAGTCGGAGCCGTACAGCACCCGGCCGGCGCCGACCAGCTTCACCGCTTTTTCCAAAGCGGCGGGGATGCGCACCGTCGATGTGTCAAAGCACACCCTTTCCATCGGGGCGAGGGCGCGGAACATCTCTTCCATAAACGCCAGGTTGTCCGGCGCCGCTCGGCCAAGATGGGCGACCTGGATTTTGAGCCGCGGGAACTGACGCACAATGTCGGTGACATACTGCACGCGGCAGGACGCCTGCGAGTGCAGCAGAAGCGTCAGCCCGTGCTGCTGCATCTGGGCGAAAATCTCCCGCTTGGCGTCCGTAAGCTGGCTTTTGTGCAGCACGATATGCTCCTTGACGCCGGCGATATCGCAGTAATGCCCGCCGACAAGGTCGGGGTTTTGCTCGTCCAGCAGCACAAAGGGATAAAGCCCCGGCCGCGTTTTGGAATACGCGATACAGCGCAGGCTTTCTTCCGTTTTGTCATGCTCGCGGAAAACGGACGGCACCAGCACCGACTCCATTACATGATGCGACGCAAAAAGCCCTTCATAGTCCGCCATCGGGCCGTACTGCACGGTGCGGTAGCAGGGAAAGGCTTCGGCCAGCGGGCTTGCTTCCGCAATACGGCGCATGACGGCGGGGTCGCCGTAATGCAGGTGGGCGTCACGGACGGTCATACCCCGCCTTCCTTTTTCTCCGTCAGCTCGCGCCAGCAGTGGCATGCGACAAAGTGGCCGGGCTCGGCCTGCTCCAGCACAGGCTGCGCCTTGCGGCATATCTCGCCGGCGTACAGGCAGCGGGGCGCGAAGCGGCAGCCCGGCTTGGGCGCGATGGGGCTGGTGATCTCCCCCTTGAGCACGATGCGCCGGCGCGGCGCGTCGATGTTGGTCGTCGGGATAGCGGAAAGCAGCGCCTTGGTGTAAGGGTGCAGCTGCTTTCTGAACAGCGCTCCCGACGGGCACTTTTCCACCATCTGTCCCAGGTACATGACGCCGATATCATTGGAAATGTGCTTGACGACTGACAGGTCGTGGGTGATGAAAAGATAGGTCAGTCCCTTTTCTTCCTGTAAGTCCATCATCAGGTTGAGGATCTGCGCCTGGATGGAAACGTCAAGGGCGGAAACCGGCTCG
>CAJMOV010000082.1 GCA_905215125.1 uncultured bacterium
CGTTTGCCAATAGTATGGACAAAAAAGCCCGCGCTTCACAAGGAAAGCGCGGGCTTTTGCTTTTTGCGGGCTATTTTTTCTCGCGGGGTACGATACGGCCGCCCAAGCGGATGCCGAATACTCCCTGGTCGGCGTTTTCCACCAGCTGGATGAGGGATTTGGCCGATCCGGATCCGGCCGCTTCCAGCGCGCCGGGAGAAACGGGGCGCACCGTCCTTTCCCTGCCGTCCATACGCACGCCGGGGACGCCTGCGTTATCATAGATTTCGCATACGGCCCCCTCTCCGCTGCGGTAAACGCCGCAGGCTGCGGCAACCCGCTCTGCTGGCCATACGCAGGTCACAAAGCGGTCAGGCGGCACGACAGGCTGGCCGGCAAACCAGCGCAGGGCAGCGTCTCCGACGCGGGCGGCCGGCACGCCTGACGTATTACAAAGCACAATGGCCCCCAGGCCAAGCTGATGCGACCACAATATGTTGCTCGACACCCCATGCAGGCTGCCGCCGTGGCCGACCAGCGTGATATCGGCCAGCGTGCGCGTCGACAGGCCGAAGCCGTAATATTCCTGCCAGGCATATGCCTGCCGGGGCTTTTTCATTTCGCGCAGATAATATTGACCCAGGATGCGCCGGCCCGACGACGCCAGCCCCTCGGTCAGATGGAAGCGCAGGTAATGCTTCATGTCGGCCAGCGTCGACTTCATCGCGCCGCCGCCCATCAGGACAAAGGCGTTGTCGTAGAAATTGCGGTCGCCCGGCTTGTCCTTCTCATACAGGGCGGCGGTATTTTCGTCTTGCGCGGGGCGTTGGAACTCGCAGGTGCTGCGCGCCATGTCCAGGGGGCGCAGGATGTGCTTTTCCAGATAGGCGGCGTAGGATTTCTCCCCACTGCGGCGGTGGATGATTTCAGACAGCAGACCGTAGCCGTCGTTGCAGTAGCTGAGGTTTTCCCCCGGCCGGCCGTTGAAGCGCGTCTGCGCAGCCAGACGGGAGGCGACCAGCTCGACGCCGCGCCGGGCCAGCCTTTCGCTGTGGGCCAGGTCGCCGTCCTTGTTCTCGAAGATGCCCATATCACGGGCGACATCGTCCGCCAGAATGCGCGGCAGGGGGAAGTAGCCCCCGCTGTGGCACATCAGGTGCCAGACCCTGACGCCCCGCGTGTCGGCAAGCTCGGGCAGGATATCGCAGACCTTTTCATCCAGGTCAAGCAGGCCGCGTTCGCACAGCTGCATGACGGCGGCGCAGGTAAAGGATTTTGTCACCGACGCCAGGCCAAAAATGGTGTCTTCGTCGATGGGAAGCCCCGCTTCCCGGTCACGCAGGCCAAAGAAGCCTTGGTACAGCGTTTCCCTTTCACTCACAACGGCGACGGCCATGCCGACGGCGCCGCTTTCGTCCATGACGTCCCGGACGCATTGCTCAAAAGCGGCGGCGTCCTCTTTTCTTCTGTCCCACATCAAGATTCCCCCTGTCTATATAATGTAGAGAAAAAGGCGTCCGCAAGGGACGCCTTTTTTCAACTTTACAGGCTGCTGCGGACGCAGTCAAAAATTTCGCCGGCCAGCTGGGCGGCATGGGCTTCCAGCTTCTCCCCTTCCGACTGGAAGCGGGCGCGGGCGGCTTCGTCCTTGACGCCGCCGAGGTTGATGAGCACGTTGAGCCACGCGCCGCGCACGCAGCACAGCAGGTTGAGGGCGGAAACGCCCAGATCGCTCGCGGCGCTCTGGTTGGATTTGCCCACCAGGCTGCGGCAGACGTCAAGCGCGTCGCAGGCCAGGCGCATGGTTTCAAAGGGCACCTCGGTCGCTTTGAGCGTGGCGTCGGCAATGGCTTGACGCCGGGCGGCCTTCTGTTCATCGGTGTCTTTGGGCAGCTTAAAGGCGGCCGATACCAGGTTGAAGGCGGCGGTGTCGCGGTCGATGGCTTCCAGCAGCTTTTTCTGAAGCTCGCCGGCGCGCTGCGCCGCTTCCCTGCAGTGGGCTTCAAACTCGGCGTATTTGGGGCGGCCAAGGGTCAGCTGGGCCACCATTGCGGACAAAGCCGCGCCCTGCGCGCCACACAGCGCGCTGGCCGAGCCGCCGCCGGGCGCAGGTGCGTCAGACCCCAGCTGGGCAATATAGTCAGCTACGTTCAGGGAAATCAGTTCCATGTCTTCCTCTCCTCCTATACAGCCTAAAACAGGCCGCTGATGCTGCCGTTCTCGTCGACGTCGATGCTGCAGGCGGCGGGGACCTTGGGCAGGCCGGGCATGGTCATGATTTCGCCTGTCAGCGCGACCAGGAAGCCGGCGCCCGCCGAGATGCGCACGTTGCGCACCGTAATGGTAAAGCCGGTGGGCGCGTTGATGAGGTTCTGCTGATCGCTGAAGCTGTACTGTGTCTTGGCCATGCAGATGGGCGCGCCGGCAAAGCCCAGCTTTTCCGCACGCTCAATGTCCTTAAGCGCCTCTTTGGTGAAGCTGACACCGTCTGCGCGATAAATTTTTGTGGCGATGGCGTTGATTTTTTCCTTGATGGGCAGATCCAGGTCATAGGCAAAATGCAGGTCGGTAGGCTTTCCGCACTGCTCAAGCACCTTGCGGGCCAGATCCTCTCCCCCCTTGCCGCCGTCTGCAAAGACGCTGGACATGGAGACGGGGACGCCGGCTTCGGCCATCAGCTTTTCCAGATGGGCGATTTCCGCTTCAGTGTCGCTCGGGAAACGGTTGATGGCGACGACGACCGGCTTGCCGAAGTGGGTGCGGATGTTGTCGATGTGGCGCATAAGGTTGGCGCAGCCCTTTTCCATGGCCGCGACATTTTCGCCCGACAGCTCTTTCTTGTCAACCCCGCCGTGGTATTTGAGGGCGCGGATGGTGGCGACCAGCACGACGGCGGCCGGGTTGAGCCCCGCCATGCGGCACTTGATGTCGACAAATTTTTCTGCGCCGAGGTCGGCGGCAAAGCCCGCTTCGGTGACGACGTAGTCGGCCACCTTGAGGGCCAGTCTGGTGGCGATGACGCTGTTGCAGCCGTGGGCGATGTTGGCAAAGGGGCCGCCGTGGATAAAGACCGGGGTATGCTCGAGCGTCTGGACCAGGTTGGGGTTGATGGCGTCCTTCAAAAGGGCGGCCATGGCGCCTTCGGCCTTGAGGTCGCCGGCCGTCACCGGCTCGTTGTCATAGTTGTAGGCGACGATGATGCGGCGCAGGCGGCTCTTGAGATCCTGCAGATCGCTGGACAGGCAGAAGGCGGCCATAACCTCGCTGGCCACCGTGATGTCAAAGACGTCCTCGCGCATGACGCCGTCGGTGCGGGCGCCGCCGCCGACGGTGACGCGGCGCAGCTGGCGGTCGTTTAAGTCGACGCAGCGGTGCCAGACGACGCGCTTGGGATCGATGCGCAGGGCGTTGCCCTGGTAAATGTGGTTGTCCAGCATGGCGGCCAGCAGGTTGTTGGCGGCGCCGATGGCGTGGAAGTCCCCGGTGAAATGCAGGTTGATATCCTCCATGGGCACAACCTGGGCGTAGCCGCCGCCGGCCGCGCCGCCCTTGACGCCGAAAACGGGGCCGAGAGAAGGCTCCCGCAGGCAGATGGCCGTCCTTTTGCCCAGGCGGGTCATGGCGTCGCCCAGGCCGATGGAGGTCGTCGTCTTGCCCTCGCCGGCCGGGGTAGGACTGATAGCGGTGACCAGGATAAGCCTTCCGTCGGGGTTATTCTGCACGCGGGCGCGGGCCTGCGCGCCTATCTTGGCCTTGTCGTGGCCATAGGGGATGATATCGTCAGCCGTAAAGCCCAGCTTTGCGGCGATATCAGCAATGGGCAGCAGTTTTGCCTGCTGTGCGATTTGGATATCTGTAAGCATTTGCGTTCCCTTACCTTTCTATGATTTTACCGCCTTTGACAACGGTTTTCGCCAGATTGCTGCCAAAGCGGTAGCACACCATCTCCCAGTCGGGGGCGTCCCACAGGACGAGGTCAGCCTTCTTGCCCGGCTCGATGGCGCCGACCGTCCTTTCCCGCCCGCAGGCGCAGGCGGCGTTGATGGTGACGGCCGTCAGAATCTCCTCCGGCAGCATTTTGTAGCGCAGCACGCCGAGGTTGACGGACAGCTGCAAATTAAAGGACGGGCAGGAACCGGGGTTGAAGTCGCTCGCCAGTGCGACGGGGATGCCCAGCTCGATCATCCGGCGGGCCGGGGCGAAGGTCTTGCCGAGGTAGAAGGAGGTCTGCGGCAGCAGGCAGGCAATGACACCCCCCTTTTGCATGGCGGCCATGCCCCTTTCCCCTGTGGCGATGAGATGCTCGGCCGAGACGGCCTGCACTTCCCCCGACAGCTCAGCGCCGCCGATTTCCTCGATCTCGTCGGCGTGAATTTTGGGGCGCAGACCGTGCTTTTTGCCCGCTTCCAGCACGCGGCGGCTCTGCGCGACGTCAAAGACGCTGTCTTCGCAGAAAACGTCGCAGAACTCGGCCAGCCCTTCCTGCGCGACGCGGGGGATGACGGCGCCGCAAACGAGGTCGACGTAATCGTCGGCACGGCCCTTGTACTCGTCCGGGATGGCGTGCGCGCCGAGATAGGTGGCGGCGACGTCCATCGGGTGGTCTTCCGCCAGGCGGCGGATGACGCGCAGCTGCTTGAGCTCGGTGTCGATATCGAGACCATAGCCGCTCTTGATTTCACAGGTGGTGACGCCGAGAGAGAGCATTTCGTCCAGAAAACGGCGGCTTTTTTGGTACAGCTCCTCCTCCGACGCGGCGCGGGTGTGACGGACGGTATCCAAAATACCGCCGCCGGCGCGCAGGATGTCCAGATAGGTCGCGCCCTTGAGCTTGAGGGGGATTTCCCCCTGCCGCCAGCCGCCGAAGACCAGGTGGGTGTGCGCGTCGACCAGGCCGGGGGTGACGAGGCATCCGCCGGCGTCCAGCGTCTCGGCGCCCTCGCTGCCCTGCGGCAGCGCGCCATCCTGCGCGACGGCGCGGATGATGCCGTCTTCAATGAGCACGCTGGCGCCGCGCAGCTTCAGGTTTTCTCCCTGACGGGGGCCGCAGTGGCGGTCGCTGCCCTGCGGGGTCTGCAGGAGACCGATATTTTTGATGAGCAGCCTGTTTGCCATGGCGCGCCCCTTTACAGCATGTGGTTTTCCAGCACCTGGCGGGCGCTGTCGAAGTTTTCGATTTGCAGGTAGTATTCGGCCGAGTCGACGAGAGCCTGCATCGGGGTCAGGCCGACGATTTCCGTGCCGATGACGTGGACGCCCCAGCGCGCCGCTTCGGCCTTTGTCAGCTCGACAACGCGGTAGAGGGGGGTCTTGTGGAAGTTGGTCATGTTGATGGAGACCTGGGCGACGTTGCGGTCCTCCAGCAGGACGCCCATGGCCTTGACGCAGTCAAACCCACCGCTGGAACGGCGCAGGATTTTTGCGATTTTGGAGGCGATGGACACGTCGGAGGTCGACAGGTTGATATTAAAGGCGACGAGGAACATGCGCGCGCCTACGGCGACGACGCCGGCCGTCGGGTGGATGGCGCGGCCGCCGAAGTCGGGCTCCCACTCGGGCTGCTGGACCTTTTCCGCCATGCCTTCAAACTGGCCCTTGCGGATGGCGGCCAGGTTCTGGCGGTGGGGGGCGCTGGCCGAATCCTCGTAGAGGAAGACAGGGATGCCCGCTTCCTTCCACACCCGCTCGCCCACCTGGCGGGACAGCTCGACGGTCTCCTCCACCGTCATATCCTTGAGGGGGATGAAGGGGATGACGTCGACAGCGCCCATGCGGGGGTGCTCGCCCTGGTGCTTGGTGAGATCGATGAGCTCGGCCGCCTTTTTGGCCAGGCGGACAGCCGCTTCTGCCGCGCCCTCCGGCGAGCCGAAGAAGGTGATGACGGTGCGATTGTGGCTCATGTCCGAGCTGTAGTCGAGCAGGGTGACGCCGGGGACGCCACGCACTTCGTTTACGACGGCTTCGACGACCTCCTGGTTGCGCGCTTCGCTGATATTGGGGACACATTCGACGATTTTTGCCATTTTTGTTTCTCTCCCGTTCTCTGTTAATAGTATATCCAGGCGGATGCACATTCAGGGGGGATTGCTCCCCCCTGACGGTTTTCTATTTGACCAGTCTGTTGATGAGTTCGTCCGACGCGACGTAGGGAATGGTGATGTGGGCAGCCTTGCCGCTCTTCTGGTTATAGAGGGCGCTCGTCTCAATAGACGCTTCGTTGCGGGCCCAGGCGCGGCGGGCGACGCCGCCCATGACGTCCCACATCATGGCGCTGCGGATGGTATCGTCGGCGCGGCGCGAGCCGTCGAGCACAAGGCCAAAGCCGCCGTTGATGGACTTGCCGATGCCGACGCCGCCGCCGTTGTGCAGGGCGCACAGGCTCATGCCGCGCGCGGCGTTGCCGGCGAAGCACTGCACCGCCATGTCGGCCATGACGTTGGACCCGTCCTTGATGTTGGCCGTCTCGCGGAAGGGGGAATCGGCGCCGGAGACGTCATGATGATCCCTGCCCAGCATGACGGGGCCGATTTCACCGTTGCGCACCATTTCGTTAAAGCGCAGGGCAATGCGGGTGCGGCCCTCGGCGTCCTGATACAGGATGCGGGCCTGTGTGCCGACGACGAGACGGTTTTCCTTGGCGTCGCGGATCCAGATGTAGTTGTCGCGGTCCTGGAAGCGGCGCTCGGGGTCGATGCAGTCCATGGCCGCCTTGTCGGTCTTGTCGAGATCCTCCGGCCTGCCCGACAGGCAGACCCAGCGGAAGGGGCCGTAGCCGTAATCAAACAGCATGGGGCCCATGATATCCTCGACGTAGGAGGGATAGATAAACCCGTCCTTTTCATCGACGCCGTTTTTGGAGATTTCCATGACGCCGGCGTCAAAGACGGCCTTCATAAAGGAGTTGCCGTAGTCAAAGAAGTAGGTGCCGGCCGCCGTCAGGCGCTTGATGGCCTCGAAGTGCCGGCGCAGCGAGACGTCGACCAGCCTTGCGAAGCCCTCGCGGTCGGAGTGCAGCATCTCGGTGCGCTGCTCGAACGTCAGCCCAACGGGGCAGTAGCCGCCGTTGTAGGCGTTATGGCAGGAGGTCTGATCGCTCAGAAGGTCGATGTGAAAGCCGGTATCGGCCGCCCGTTCCAGCAGATCGACGATGTTGCCGTGATAGGCGATGGAAATGCTCTTTTTGTTTTTGACGCAGTCGGACGCGAGGGAAAAGACCTCGTCCAGATTGTCCGAGATATGCTCGACCCAGCCCTGGTTGTAGCGGGTTTCGATGCGGGAACGGTCGACCTCGGCAAAGATGCCGACGGCGCGGGCGATGTTGGCCGCCTTGGGCTGCGCGCCGCTCATGCCGCCCAGGCCCGAGGAGACGAAGACCCGCCCGGTCAGATCACCCTGGTCAGGCACGCCGAGGTATTTGCGCCCGGCGTTTAAGATGGTGTTGAACGTGCCGTGGACGATGCCCTGCGGGCCGATGTACATCCAGCCGCCGGCCGTCATCTGCCCGTAGTTGGCAACGCCCATCTGCTCGGCGACCTCCCAGTCCTTCAGGTTGTCGAACATGCCGACCATAAGCGCGTTGGTCAGGATGACGCGGGGCGCTTCCGGCCGCGAGGGGAAGAGACCGACGGGATGGCCCGATTCGATGACCAGCGTCTGGTCCTGCGTCAGCTCTTCCAGGTATTTTTTGATGAGGCGGTATTGCAGCCAGTTCTGGCAGGGCTGGCCCGTTTCGCCGTAGGTGACCAGCTCATAGGGGTAAAGGGCGATTTCAAAATCGAGGTTGTTGTCGATCATGACCTGAAAGGCCTTGCCCTCGATGCACTTGCCCTTGTATTCGTCGATGGGCCTGCCGTAAATGCGCCCGGCGGGGCGGTAGCGGTAGGCGTAGACGCGGCCGCGGGTGCGCAGCTCTTCCAAAAACTCGGGCGCGAGGGTCTCGTGCAGCTCTTCGCCAATTTAGGCACTTATATTCGTGGTGAAGAGGCTTTGGATGGTCTTGAAACT
>CAJMOV010000083.1 GCA_905215125.1 uncultured bacterium
GGGTGGTATTCATCTTTTAAGAAATTTCGCTTGATCCTTGCGCGGGCAGATGAGAGAGCAAGCTCTTCATCAATGCACTGTATTTGAAAAAAATTGATAAGAGAAAATCCCGCTGATATTAGAGACATATCGGCAAAGGTTTCGCGCAAACGGGATGGTTCTATTATACCGGCGCGATAATATACCATGATTGCCTTATATTCCAGTTCTGTGGATTGATTATGGACAACCGCAAGGAAATGTCGAATACGGGGGCTGATATTGGCGTTTGGCAAAAGGTAGAGGTTAAGGGCTCGGCGTGTAGGAGACATAATACGCCCGTGGTCGAGAATGTGATCCACCAACTGGCACAGGGCCTGCGTTGGCTGCATATCCGGCGGGATTTCAAAATAGAAGCTGGGAATTTGCATTTTGTCCTGCTCAACGATGTATTGGAAGCACTGCAGAAGCATTTCATCCTTGCCGTCAAAATAATAGGTAATGGTATTGATATGCAAATGGCAGCGCTCAGATATTTTTGCATAGGTAATATTGGCGACGCCTTCTTCTAGAAGCTGCATAATGGTTTTGAAAATAAGGATTTGGCGGGGGCAGTACTGCTCTTGCTTGGACATGGCTATCCCTCCGTATATATATTAGCATATATTATTGGAATTTTCAATTTTAAATAGGAATAATTTCGTGTGCCTTACGAAGCCTTTCGGATGGCTTACGAACACCCCGTCTGTTATGTTGTATATATAAGCAATGCTTTGGCCTGTATTTTTTGTATGAAAAAGAAAAGACGACATGTTAAGGCCTGACAGCAGGAGAAAAAAGGTGGGGTGAAATTGGTTAGGTATTGTTTAAATCGACTGTGGCAGACGCTGGTTGTTTTGTTGGGAGTCACATTGATTACTTTCATTTTGATGAATGTAGTTCCCGGCAACCCGGTACTGATGATGCTGGGACAACGTGCGGATGAGGACACCGTCGCCCGCGTGGAGCATGAGTTGGGGATGGATCAGCCCCTTTATGCTCAGTACGGCCGCTTTCTGAAGGGGCTGGCGCAAATGGACCTGGGCAGATCCTATTTCCGTAAGGTGCCGGTTGTCGATCTGGTTGCCGGCCGTTTTCTGGTAACGGCAAGGGTGGCGTGCATCACTTTTGTCTTTTCCATGCTGCTGGGGGTGGGCATCGGCATTATTGCTGCAGTCAACCGCGGGCGCGCGCTGGATCGCGGGCTGATGGCGTTGGCGATATTGGGCATATCGGCCCCTTCCTTCTGGGTGGCGCTTATCCTGCAGATTGTTTTCGGCCTGATGCTGGGGTGGCTGCCTATATCGGGGCTTGACAGCTGGAAAAGCTATATATTGCCCTGCTTCGCCCTGGGGACGCGCTTTGCAGCAACGACGGCGCGTTTTACCCGCACCAGCATGCTGGACGTTATAGGACAGGATTATGTTCGCACGGCACGCGCAAAAGGGCTTAGGGAAAAGGCTGTCATTTTGCAGCATTCCTTTAAAAACGCTTTGATTCCCGTCGTTACCTTGTCGGGGATGCAACTTGGCGGGCTGCTGTGCGGTGCCATACTAACGGAAAGCGTTTTTACCATTCCCGGAATAGGGAAATTGACGGTAGACAGCATGATGGAAAGGGATCTGCCGCTGCTTCAGGGCTGCATTATTTATATTGCCATCGTCGTCGTGCTGTGTAACCTGCTGGTCGATTTGTCTTATGCGCTGATCGATCCGCGTATCCGCGTTACGGCGAAGGGGGTATAACAATGCAAGCCAAGCAGGAAAAGATACAGGCCGCCGAACGCGCAATGGGCCCAAAATCCCGCAGCTACTATGTAGACGCCATGATGCGGCTGCGCAGCAACCGCTCGGCCATGGTGTGCCTGGTAATTATTTTGGCCTTTATTGTCATCGCCTTTACCGCACAATGGATTTCTCCCTATGATCCCTATGAAATCGACCTGAAGAGCACGCTGCAGGGGCCGTCGGCCGCGCATTGGATGGGAACGGATGAATACGGCAGGGATATTTTGTCCCGCATCCTGTACGGTACGCGTATTTCGTTGTCGGTTGGGTTGGTGTCGCAAGTCATATCGACTGTGCTTGGCGTTATGCTGGGATCAGTCGCCGGATACTATGGCGGAAAAATGGATATGCTGATTTCCCGCCTGATGGAGATTTTCTCCGCGTTCCCGGACATCCTTTTTGCCATTGGCATTATGTTTGTGCTGGGGCCTGGCATCCTCAATATTTTTATCGCCCTGGGGATTCTGGGCTGGGTGGGGACGGCGCGCCTGGTGCGCAGCCAGGTGCTTCAGCTCAAGGAAACGGAATACATTGCCGCGGCAAAGTCAGCGGGAGCGAGCAGCTTCTGGCTGATTACAAGGCATATGATCCCCAACTGTGTGTCCACCATCATTATATTGATCACCATGGGGATTCCCGGAGCCATTATGTCAGAGGCCTCCCTCTCTTTCCTGGGGCTTGGCGTCCACCCGCCCACAGCCAGCTGGGGGTCGATGATCAACACAGCGCGTATTTACATCCTCAGCGATCCGACGTACAGCATTTTTCCCGGTATTGCCATTATCATCCTGGTTTTGGCCTTCAACATCTTCGGCGACGGACTGCGCGACGCGCTGGATCCGCGCCTGAAGGACTGAGCGAGGGGGCTGTAAGCAATGGAAAAATTGATAGAGGTCAAAGGGCTGAAAACGTATTTTTACACTGAAGACGGCATTGTTAAGGCGGTCGACAACGTATCGTTTGCCATCGAAAAAGGCAAAACGCTGGGCATCGTCGGGGAATCCGGGTCGGGAAAAAGCATTACGTCGCTGTCAATCATGCGGCTGGTGCAGTCGCCGCCGGGGAAAATTGTCGGGGGCGAGATCCTTTTTCATGGAAAGGATTTGCTCAAGCTGTCGATGGAGGAAATGCGCGAAGTGCGCGGCAACGACATCGCCATGATTTTCCAGGAACCCATGACCAGCCTAAACCCGGTCTTTACCGTCGGGCGGCAGATCGCTGAGGCCGTTATGCTGCACCAGAAGGCAGATAAAAAGGCGGCTTGGGACAAGGCGGTACAGATGTTGTCGCTGGTCGGTATCCCCAACCCGGAAAAGCGCGTCAAAGAATACCCCCATCAGCTTTCGGGCGGGATGCGTCAGCGCGTCATGATCGCCATGGCGCTGTCATGCAGCCCTGAGCTGCTTATCTGCGACGAGCCGACAACGGCCCTTGACGTCACCATCCAGGCGCAGATTCTCGATCTCATCAACACCCTCAAGCAGGAAACAGGCGCGGCTATCATTATGATCACACATGCGCTGGGCGTCATTGCTGAAATGGCCGATGATGTCATCGTCATGTACTGCGGCAGAATTGTCGAGCACGCGGATGTGCATGCCCTGTTCAGGCGCCCCCTGCACCCGTATACGGAAGGACTTTTGCAGTCCATCCCCAGGCTGGATCAGAGCGACGACGCCCAATTGCAGTCTATTCCCGGTATGGTTCCCAAAATGACGCAGATGCCCGAGGGTTGCCCGTTCCATCCGCGGTGCAGGTATGCGAGGGAAATTTGCACCCGGGAGCAGCCCGGAGAGCTGGAATGTGAAGGACGCATTGTCCGGTGTTTCAAGTACGACCCCGAGCATCGGGAGCTCTGGAAGGAGGGGACACGATGAATGAGCTGGATAAAAGGGCGCCGCTGCTTGAAGTGCAGGGGCTGAAAAAGTGGTTTCTGGTTCATAAGGGCATGCTCGGCAAGCCAAACCGCTATGTCAAGGCAGTCAACGGGGTGGATTTCACCGTGGGGGCAGGGGAGACGCTTGGCGTCGTCGGCGAGTCTGGCTGCGGAAAGTCGACGATGGGCCGCAGCGTTATGCGGCTGATCGAACCGACTGAAGGGCAGATCCGATTTGACGGCGAGGATTTTTCCGCCCTGACGGCGCAGCAGCTGCGCAGGCGAAGGTCTGAGATGCAGATCATTTTCCAGGATCCTTTTGCCTCGCTCGACCCGCGTATGACGGTCGGCGACATCATCGCAGAGCCAATGGACATCCAGCGGCTGCACGCAAGCCGCAGCGAACGCGAGGCTCACGTCGTCGAGCTGTGCCGCCTGGTCGGGCTGGATCCTGACTATCTCAAACGGTACGCGCATGAGTTTTCGGGCGGCCAGCGCCAGCGCATCGGTATCGCACGGTCTCTTGCGCTCAGCCCAAAGCTCATCGTCTGCGACGAGCCTGTGTCGGCGCTCGATGTGTCTATCCAGGCACAGGTCATCAACCTGATGGAAGAAATTCAGGAAAAGCGCGGCGTCGCCTATATTTTCATTTCTCACGATCTGTCGGTTGTCAAATATATTTCCCATAAGGTGGCAGTCATGTATCTGGGGAAAATTGTCGAAATCGCACCCAAGCATTCCCTGTATGAAAAGGCGGCGCACCCGTACACGCAGGCCCTGCTGTCGGCCATCCCTATCGCGGATCCGGAAAGCAAGCGCCGGCGCATCCGGCTGGAGGGGGACATCCCCAGCCCCATGAATCTGCCGGGCGGCTGCTGCTTTCACACACGCTGCCCGTATGCCACGGCAGAGTGCGCCGAGCACATCCCGCAGCTTGAGCCGGTCGGACAGGATCATTACTGCGCCTGTCTGCATGTAAAAACGTTATCTTCAGCCGGACAGGGCTGAAAGGATAGAAACTGAAGGAGGAAAACACATGAAAGCCAAGAAATGGTTGTCCCTGCTGCTCGCGCTGTCCCTGCTGTTGGTTTTCTCCGCCTGCAACGGCGGGACGGAAAACGAATCCCAGACGTCTGACGGAGAGACTTCCGGCGACAATGTCCCCCAGACCGATGGGGGCGTGCAGGCCACTGAGCTGCGCTTTGGGCAGATCAACCCCAAAGCCCCGCTTGACCGGACGGTCGGTACTTACATTCAGACCAGCCAGATTACGGAATGGGTATATGAAGGAATGTATCGCATTAACCCCCAAACCGGCGAGCTGGAGCCCTGCCTGGCCGAGAGCTGTGAGGTGTCGGAGGACGGCCTGACATACACCTTTCATCTGCGCCAGGGGGTCAAATTTCACGATGGCACAGACCTTACCTCGGCCGACGTCAAGTATTCCTTTGAACGTCTGCTGACCCCGGCGACCAACGCCTTGGTCGGCGAGGATTACAACATGATCGTCGGCGCTGTCGAGATGATGAACGGCGAAGCGGCAGAGCTGGCTGGACTGACCTGCCCGGATGAATATACCGTCGTTATCGAGACCAATGAAGTCATGGCCCTGACCATGATGCTTATCGCCCCGACCCCTATTTACCCGGAAGAAGCCTGTGCCGCCGCCGGAGCCGACTGGGGGCTTCAGCTCAACGCCATCGGCACAGGCCCGTATAAGCTGACGGAAAACACCGAGACGCGGATTACCATTGAAAAATTTGCCGATTACTGGGGCGGTGCTGACGCGGTGCAGGTTGACCGTGTGGTTTACATGCAGTACAACGACACTGCAACTATGCAGCTGGCTTATCAAAACGGCGACATTGATTCTTATATCATCGACGCCACCCAGGTAGCCGAGTTTGAAAAGACCATTCCGGACGAGGTCAAGTCCTTTCCGACCTATGGACATTTCTTCACCATGATGAACCAGTCCATGGCGCCATTTGATGACATCAAGGTGCGTGAAGCCTTTGCTTACGCCATTGATGTGGAAGCCATCACCGGCGATCTGCTCGGCGGAACGATGGAGCCGGCGTCCTGTCTGCTCGCCCCGACCGTTATGGGGCATGTAAGCCGCGACGTCATCCAGTACGACCCGGAAAAATCCAAGCAGATACTGGCCGATGCCGGCTACCCTGACGGCGTAGCGTTTGAAGCCTATACCACCAATCTGGCCAGCCAGGGCGGGCAGATGCTGGTCGCTATGCAGGCGCAGGCTGCGTCCGCCGGCTTTGAAATGAAGATCACTCAGGTCGACAGCGCTACCTGGACGGAAATGCGCAACAGTGGGCAGGTACCCTTTGCCATTGGCAACTGGTACCTGGGCACGCCCGAGGCCGACAGCATCCTGCATGGCTTCTTCCACAGCTCAAACAACAAATATTTCTCTATCATGTATGAGAACGAGGAATATGACGCCCTGGTGGAAGCGGCGCGGCATGAGCTGGACACCGACAAGCGCATTGAAATGTATCGGCAGGCAGACGATATGCTGGTGCAGGAGGATTTTGTCACCACCCCGCTCTGCTATCCCACGTCCTTCTATCTCGTGAAGCCCCATGTCCAGAATTTTGATATGTATAATTCCGTCCTGCCGCTGTGGGACTGTTCGGTGGACATGACAGCCAGATAAACGGCTTTTGCAGGCTCGGGAAGGGAGGAAACCGATATGCGGTACGATTGGAACCAATACGCAGACCTTGTTCAGGGCAAGCTGGACGGGCTTAAGGTACCCGGCGCCGCCGTGTGCGTCAGCGACGACAGCGGTATTCTGTTCGCCCGCGGATTTGGGTACTGTGACAGCGGGCGGAGACATCCTGTAAGCCCGGACACGATTTTCGGCATCGCTTCGATGAGTAAATCCATCACCTGCCTTGCCGCCGCGCTGCTGGAGCAGGAAGGGCGTCTCAGCCTGGACGACCCGGTCAGCAAGTATTTGCCCGCTTTCCGGCTGCCCGGGGTCCCGCGCGAAAGCGTGCTTGTCCGCCACCTATGCGAGCATAGGACCGGGCTGCCGCCGCTGCCCACCCTGTCCTGGTCCATGGCGTGGAACACGCCCGTCGAGCCCTGGCGGGAAAGCGCCGTCATGCGCATCCGCAGTCATTCCGGCAGCAAGGTGCAGACCATCGACGATATCATTGAATACATTGCCGCAGGGCAGGGCTACCGGCTGCTGGGCGCACCGGGCGAATATATGAGCTATTCCAACGATGGATATGCGCTTTTGTCCAGCGTCATAGACGCGGCGGCAGGCGAAAGCCTGGAAAGCTATGCCGACCGCCGTATCTTCGCCCCGCTGGGCATGAGCCGCACGACCTTTGACATCGGCCGCGCCCAGGGCATGGGTAATATCACCAGCCTGTTCGCCTGGGAGGGGGAAAGGCTGCACAGCACCGACCATTGGGATGTCGCGCCGCCTTACCGCGGCTGCGGATGGGTGAAATCGACAGCGACGGACATGTGCCGTTATTATCTGTCCCTGTCCCGCAACGGAAGGCATCACGGCCGCCAGCTTTGGCCGCAAAGCTGCGTCGAACGGGTGATTGGCCGCGGGTTTGCCGAGCTGCCGCAGGGGGTGTACTGCTTTGGCCTCAACAAGCGCCTGTTTGAAGACGTCGCAATCTGCGAACACTCCGGCGGCCTGACCGGGGTTTCGTCACAGGGCGGATTTGTCAAGGATGGCGCCTTTGCCGTCACAGTGCTGACCAACCTCAGCGGAATCAGCTGCGCGCCCATCTCCAACGCCGCCTTTAACCTGTGGCTGGGGCTGCCGATGCAGGCTGGACATTCCTGGCTGTCGCCTCGGACGGAGGGGGTGGAAGACCCCGCTTTTTACGCCGGTGAATTCGTCAGCCTGGAGGAGCTGGACGAAGCGCTGAAGGTGACGGCGGACGCCGCCGGACAGCTTTGGGGACATGGAGAAAAAGGCGCGGAACGCCTGCTGTTCTGCGGGGGAAGCGTTTTTACCCCCGAGGGGACAGGGAAGCTGCCCCCGGCTACGGCCCTGCGCTTTTTGCAGCGCGGCGGGGAATGCTGGGGAGTTGCAGTGGGCTCGCGTATCTATCAGAAAAAAGCGGAATAAAAAAAGACGTCCATACCCGTAAAACAAGGGTATGGACGTCTTTT
>CAJMOV010000084.1 GCA_905215125.1 uncultured bacterium
GAAGCGGGAGTATTATCTGCCTGCATTTGTCGATCAGCTGGTGCGTTGCGGACGCGCCGACGTACAGGTGCGGCTCAGCCCCGAACAGTGGCACGGCGTCACCTATCGGGAGGATCGCGAAAGGGTCCGCGCCGCTTTTGAAGAGAAGATGCGTAGTGGGCAATACCCGCCCCTGCGGTAAAAACGAAAAGAGTAAAGCGAGGTTAGGCAAATGAACAAGCAAAATTACGTCCTGATTGAAAGCCTGCGGCATGAGCTGCATGCCCACCCAGAGCTGTCCAACCATGAAGTCTGGACAAAGCAACACCTGATAGACTTCCTGCGCGAGCATACCTCGCTGGAGATACACGACGAGGGCAAATGGTTCTGGGCTGTGCGGCGCGCCGGAGAAGGTAAGCCCAACATCGCTTTTCGCGCCGATTTTGACGCCCTGCCCATCGAGGAAACCTGCGATGTGCCCTACCGTTCACAGTTCCCCGGCGTCGCACACAAATGCGGGCATGACGGACATTCTGCCGCCCTGTGCGGCCTGGGGCTTGAGCTGGAGGAAATGAAGCCGGACAAAAACGTATTCCTGCTTTTTCAGCACGCCGAAGAGACGGGCGACGGCGCGTATGAAGCGCGCAGATTTATCACGGAAAATAACATTGAGGAAATTTACGCTTTTCACAACCAGCCTGGCCGTAAAAAGGATAGTATTCTTATCCGTCGCGGTTCAAGTCACTGCACTTCCAAGGGCATGAGCATTGAAATGATCGGCACGCCGACCCATGCCAGCCTGCCGGAAAACGGGAAAAACCCTGCTTTCGCTCTGGCTGCCGTCACCTGCGCCATCCCCGGTTTTGTCGAGCCCAGCCAGTATAAAGGACTGGTATTGTGTACCGTTATTCAGCTTGACGTCGGCGAGCTCGCCTTCGGCACGGCGGCCAGTCGCGGCGTGCTGCGTGTCACCATCCGCGGGGAATATGAGGAAGAAATGGATATCCTGCAGCAGAAGCTGGAAGAGCTCAGCCGCAAAGAGGCGGAAAAATACGGCTTGGAATGTAATTTCAGCTATCAGGACTGGTTCCCTCAAACCCGTAATGACGAACGATGCTATGAAAAGGTCGTCGCTGCGGCTGCTGCCTTGGGGTACGAATGTGATCCCAATCGCGCACTCAACCGCGGTTCGGAGGATTTCGGCCACTATCAGAAGTTGACACGCGGCGCGATTTTCCATATCGGCGGCGGTGAAAATGTGCCCAACTTCCACACCTCAGACTTTGACTTCACCGATTCTACTATGGAAACGGCGGTCGAAATGTTCAAAAAGCTCATTGATATGATGGAATAGCCCGGTGAAAGCCGCCGCCCTCTGCTGCTTGCAGTCGACAGCATCTGCCGTTACGCCAAATGAACTGCACAGGATGGCAGCGCAGGGGATAATTTATCCTGGCGCTGCGCAGCTGTTACATTTTTTCCTGAAAAGCGGTCACATTAACGTCAGAACACAAAAAAGGGGCGTTAGCTGTGATCGAGCTCAGCCATGTCAGTAAGGTCTACCGGGGGCGCGAAGGGGAGATTCATGCCCTTCGTGATGTTTCCCTGCAAATCGGCGAAGGGGAATTTATTTCCATCATCGGCTCTTCGGGATCGGGAAAATCGACGCTGATGAACATTCTCGGCTGTCTGGATGAGGCAACGGAGGGCACATATACCCTGTTTGGCCAGCCGGTCAAAGGGCTGCGCGGACGGACGATGGCCCATGTGCGCAACCGAGAAATTGGCTTTGTTTTTCAGCACTTCAATCTGGTCGGCGGGCTGACTGCTTTCCGCAATGTTGAGCTCCCGCTCATCCTGCGCGGGGAAAAGCCGGCGGTGCGTCGCGAAAAAGCGCGGAAGGCGCTGGCCGGCGTCGGCCTGGAGCAGCGGCAGGGGCATTTGCCCGCCCAGCTTTCCGGCGGGCAGCAGCAGCGAGTCGCTATCGCGCGGGCTTTGGTCACGGATCCCCGCCTTGTATTGGCAGATGAGCCGACCGGCAACCTGGATGGGCCTTCGTCCGACGCCGTTATGGGCCTGCTGGCTGATATCCACGCAGCCGGGCGCACCGTTGTGCTCATCACGCATGACCCGGCCGTCGCCGCCCGGGCGGAAAGGATCATCCGCATTGAAAACGGTCGCATAACCCCACTCTAGAAAGGAAGATGGCCATGGACAGAAGGGACAAACAGAATTATTACCTGGATATTGCCCAGACGGTGCTGGAGCGTGGAACCTGCCTGCGCCGCAACGTCGGCGCTATTATTGTCAAAAATGACGTCATTATTTCCACAGGCTATGCCGGCGCACCGCGCGGACGGGTTAACTGCAGCGATATCGGCGTATGCCGCAGGGAGAAGCTGGGCATCCCGCGCGGGCAGCGGTATGAGCTTTGCCGCTCAGTACATGCTGAAGCCAACGCCATCATCGCCGCGTCGAGAGAGGAAATGCTGGGCGCCACCCTTTACCTTGCAATGAAGGATGTACGCACAGGAGAGCTGGTGCCGGACGCCAGCCCCTGCAACATGTGCCGCCGCATGATCATCAACGCCGGAATTGACAACGTCGTCGTACGAAACACCGACAGCGATTATACGGTCTACCCCGTCTCAAGGTGGATTGAAGAGGATGACATCCTGCCGGAGGATCAGCTGAATACATACTAAATAGGAGAGAGAACCATGCGATTTGCCCATATGAATTTTAACGTCCGCGATTTGGACGCCAGCCTGGCTTTTTACAACCAGGCCCTTGGCCTGAAGGAACAGAGCCGCATTGAAAAGGAGGGATTTGTCATCTGCTACCTGGGGGATGGCAAAAGCGATTTTCAGCTTGAGCTGACATGGCTGAAGGATCACCCGCAGCCCTATGATCTCGGCGAGTGTGAGTTCCATCTCGCCTTTGTGACGCCTGATTTTGACGCGGCCCATCAAAAACACGCCGACATGGGCTGTATCTGTATGGAAAATGCCGATATGGGAATTTATTTTATCGAAGACCCGGACGGTTACTGGCTGGAGATCGTTCCCACCCGATAATAAAGAAAAGAGGAAAGCCCGATGGAGTACACCTTAAAGCCGGTGACGCCCGCACTGCTTCCCGAAGCCCTGCGTGTAGAGCACGCCGCAATGGGAGATCACTGCTATCTTGGCGATGTTTATGATTATTACACTGCGACAAAGGGCGAGCTGACAGCTGCCTTTGCAGGGGAGAGACTGGTCGGCATCGGCAAATTCACCGTCCTGTGGGATGGATCCGGCTGGCTAGAAACCCTGCGGGTTGAGCCCGACTGGCAGCGCAAAGGGGTGGGAACAGCCCTGTATCGCCGCTATATGGAGCAGGCCCGGCAGTATCGCTGCCCTGCCCTGCGGATGTATACCGGGGTGAATAACGTTGCCAGCGCCGCGTTGGCACGGCGCTTTGGGCTGGAAAGGGCCGGCCAGTTCCGTGAGTACATCAGCAAAGACCTGGGTGGCGGCAGCGCGGGAGGTTTTGTCCTGGCCTCGCCTGACGAGGCCGCGCGGCTGCTTACGCCTTATTTCGATACTAACAATGGTTCTGCCGTTATGAACCGCACCTATTACCGTCTCAACGCCGAAACCTTCTGCGGGCTGGCGGCGGCGGGGATGGTATGGCATGAAGCGTCGTCCGGCAGCATCGCCGTGGTCGGCGCGCGCTTTCAGCCCGATAAGGGGCTGCACATCGGCCTGCTGGGCGGAGATATTGTCCGAGGGCTGTCATTGGCTCGGGCTTTGGCAAAAGCCCGCGGCAGCGGGCGGCTGGTATGCAACTTTGCTTTGGAAAATACCGCCCTGGAAGCCGCGCTCAAGGAAGGCGGCTTTACCGCGCCGGGCGAGGATTTCATCACCATGGAAGTCAAATTGTAAAACGAAGGAACGAAAGCAGCCGGGGGCGCATCCGCCGGCTGTTTTTGCGTTCAAAAAGGGCAGGCCGCAGTGCTGCAGCCCGGCCCCGAAAAGGTATGGAGGGCCTTTTATGCCGGTGAAAACCGGCACAGGCAGGCGCGGTCCGAAACAAAGCGCCATTCGGGCAGCGCCGCCTGGCGTAATACAGAAAAATGCCGCAGGATCATGAGATCCTGCGGCATAATTTTGATGTCAGGGAATCGGCCGGGAATTAGTCCTGAGCGGCCAGCTTTTCGAGACGGGCGTACTTGGCCTTTGCCGTCTTCTCGGCCAGGGCGAACAGGTCGCCAGCGCGATCCGGGAAGGTACGGGTCAGGGCGGTGTAACGCACTTCGTTCTTCAGGAAGTCCTGATAGGAGCCGGTCGGGGCTTTGCTGTCCAGCTGGAAGCCGTTCTTGCCCTCGTTCGCGATTCTGGGATCGTAACGGAACAGGTGCCAGTAGCCGGCATCGACAGCGGCCTTGATCTCAGCCTGGGAGTTGGACATGCCGCCCTTGACGCCGTGCATCTCGCAGGGGGCGTAGCCAATGACCAGGGACGGCCCCTGATAGCTTTCCGCCTCGGTCAGAGCGCGGACGGTCTGGGCTTTGTCAGCGCCCATGCCGATCTGAGCGACATAGACATAGCCATAGGACATGGCGATGCCGGCCAGATCCTTCTTGGCGATGGCTTTGCCGGCTGCGGCAAACTGGGCGACCTGGCCAATCTGGGTGGCCTTGGAAGCCTGGCCGCCAGTGTTGGAGTACACTTC
Organism: uncultured bacterium; assembly: GCA_905215125.1. Lineage (GTDB taxonomy): Bacteria > Bacillota > Clostridia > Oscillospirales > Butyricicoccaceae > Ventrousia. The sequence goes on from CAJMOV010000084.1 coordinate 4,696, forward strand.
GGTGTCAAAGACCAGGATGTTGACATCCTCGCCGGAGGCGATGACATGGTCAAGGCCGCCGTAGCCGATGTCATAGGCCCAGCCGTCGCCGCCGAAGATCCAGATGGATTTCTTGACGAGGAAGTCCTTGTCCTTCAGGATTTCGACGCACTGCGGGCAGCCGTCCTTAGCGCCCTGCTCAAGCAGCGGCAGCAGCTCGGCGGTGGCAGCGGTGGAGCCCTTGGCGTCCAGCATGTTCTCAATCCAGTTTTCGCAGGCCTTCTTCAGCTCCGGCTTAGAGGTGTCTTCCGCCAGCTTACCCAGGCGGCTCTTCAGGCGCAGGCGCAGCTGCTTGACAGCGGTGGCCATGCCCAGGCCATATTCGGCGTTGTCCTCAAACAGCGAGTTGGCCCAGGCGGGACCCTTGCCCTGCTTGTTGACGGTGTAGGGCATCGCGGGAGCGCTGCCGCCCCAGATGGAGGAACAGCCGGTGGCGTTGGCGACGTACATTCTCTCGCCAAACAGCTGGGTAACAAGGCGGGCGTATGCCGTCTCGACGCAGCCTGCGCAGGCGCCGGAGTACTCGAGCAGCGGCTGCTTAAACTGGCTGCCCTTGACGGTGTCGACGGCGAAGGGAACTTCCTTCGGCTCGACGTGCTCGATGCAGTAGTTGTAAACAGCCTGCTGATCGGCCTGGGTCGACTGCGGCTTCATGACCAGGGCCTTGTTTTTAGACGGGCAGACGTTGGCGCACAGGTTGCAGCCCATGCAGTCCAGCGGGGAGATGGACATGGTGAACTTGTACTCTTCGCAGCCCTTGCCCATCATCTTGACGCTCTTGAGGGCGGAGGGGGCCTTGCTCACATCGTCGGCGCTCAGAACAAAGGGACGGATGGTTGCGTGCGGGCAGACAAAGGCGCACTGGTTGCACTGGATGCAGTTTTCGGGGATCCACTCGGGCACGTCGACGGCAACGCCACGCTTTTCATAAGCGGAACCGCCGGAGGGGAAGGTGCCGTCAGGGGCGCTTTCAAAGGTGGAGACGGGCAGCGCGTCGCCCTTCATGTCGTTGACGGGGATGAGGATGTCCTTGACAAACTTGACCAGCTCGGGGCGGTTGCCCTCGATGACGGGGGCGGCGGTGTCGTCCTTCAGGCTGGCCCAGGCGGCGGGGACGTCGATCTTGGTCAGCGCGTCGACGCCGGCATCGATGGCGGCGTAGTTCATGTTGACGATATCCTCGCCCTTCTTGCCGTAGCTCTTCTTGGCGGCGTCCTTCATGTAGCCGACAGCTTCGTCAATGGGGATGATGTTAGCCAGCTTGAAGAAGGCCGACTGCAAAATGGTGTTGGTGCGCTTGCCCATGCCGATTTCGCGGGCCTTGTCAATGGCGTTGACGATATAGAAGGAGATATTGTTCTGGGCGATATAGGCCTTCATCTTGTTGGGCAGGTGCTGCTCCAGCTCGGCGGGGATCCACTGGCAGTTGAGCAGGAAGGTGCCGCCCGGCTTGACGTCCTGCACCATGTCATAACGGGTGACATAGCTCGGGTTGTGGCAGGCGACAAAGTCGGCCTTGCTGACATAGTAGGTGCTGCGGATGGGCTTGTCGCCGAAGCGCAGGTGGGAAATGGTGATGCCGCCCGTCTTCTTGGAATCGTACTGGAAGTACGCCTGGGCGTATTTATCGGTGTGGTCGCCGATGATTTTGATGGAGTTCTTGTTGGCGCCGACAGTGCCGTCGCCGCCCAGACCCCAGAATTTGCAGGCGATGGTGCCTTCTGCCGAGGTGTCGGGCACGGACGCGGGGCGGGGCAGGGACAGGTTGGTCACATCGTCGACAATGCCGATGGTGTAGTGCTTCTTGGGCTGGGTGGACTTCATGTTTTCATAGACGGCAAAAACATCCTCGGGCGGGGTGTCCTTGGAGCCCAGGCCGTAACGGCCGCCGGTGACGGCGATGCTCTGACGGCCTTCGGCCTCCAGTGCGGCGACGACGTCGAGGAAGAGCGGCTCGCCCAGAGCGCCCGCCTCCTTGGTGCGGTCAAGCACGGAGATGCGCTGGCAGGTCTGCGGGATGGCGGCGGCCAGCTTGCTGGAAACGAAGGGGCGGAACAGGCGGACTTTGACCAGGCCGACCTTTTCGCCATGGGCCAGCTTGTAATCGATGACCTCTTCGATGGTGTCGCAGATGGAGCCCATGGCGACGATGACATCGGTGGCGTCGGGCGCGCCGTAGTAGTTGAACAGCTGGTAGTCGCTGCCGATCTTGGCGTTGACCTTGCCCATATACTCTTCAACAATGCCGGGCACGGCTTCGTAATAGGGGTTGCAGGCTTCGCGGGCCTGGAAGTAGATGTCGGGGTTCTGGGCGGTGCCGCGCTGCACAGGATGCTCGGGGCTGAGGGCGCGCTTGCGGAAGGCTTCGACCGCGTCCATGTCGACCATTTCCTTCAGGTCTTCATAGTCCCAGGTTTCGATTTTCTGGATCTCGTGGCTGGTGCGGAAGCCGTCAAAGAAGTGCAGGAAGGGGACGCGGCCCTTGATGGCGGCCAGGTGGGCGACGGCGGCCAGATCCATCGCTTCCTGCGGGTTGCTGGAGGCCAGCATGGCAAAGCCGGTCTGACGGCAGGCCATGACGTCCTGATGATCGCCGAAAATGCTCAGCGCGTGGGAAGCCAGGGCGCGGGCCGAGCAGTGGATGACGCAGGGCAGCAGCTCGCCGGCGATCTTGTACATGTTGGGGATCATCAGCAAAAGGCCCTGGGAAGCGGTGTAGGTGGTGGTCAGCGCGCCGGCAGCCAAGCTGCCGTGCGTCGCGCCGGCGGCGCCGGCTTCGGACTGCATCTCGACGACTTTGACTTCCTGGCCAAAGATGTTCTTCTGTCCGTTGGCGGCCCAGACGTCGACGAGGTCGGCCATGGGAGAAGACGGGGTGATGGGGTAAATCGCAGCCACGTCGGTAAAGGCGTAGGAAGCATGCGCGGCGGCGGTGTTACCGTCCATCGTTTTCATTTTTCTTGCCATTTTGAGGGACTCCTCCTTTATAGTTCGTGTGTGAGGCACAAACGTTTTAAACCTTATTTATTTTATCAAAAAACCCCCCTTGTGTAAACCTCTATTTGCGAAAAAATCCAGCAAA
>CAJMOV010000085.1 GCA_905215125.1 uncultured bacterium
CGCGCGCGTGCCATGGGCGAGGCGGCTCGAGCCCGCATTATCGAAGCGGGAGACGCTGCTCCGGCCGCACTGCCCCTGCTTGGCGGCGCACAGCGGGGCCGTCCGGGTGAAGAGCTCATCCACCAGGCGGCGGACGAGTTGCGCCGGGGGTTTGACGACCTGAACGGCGGGTTTGGCGCAGCGCCGAAATTCCCGATGCCGCACAATTTGCTATTCCTGCTGCGCTTTGCTCATATGCAGGGCGACAGAGACGCTTTGTATATGGCAGAAAGGACGCTAACGCAGATGCTGCGCGGCGGCATTATGGATCATATCGGCGGCGGGTTTTCCCGATATTCTGTCGACGACCGTTGGTTGGTACCCCATTTTGAAAAGATGCTATATGATAATGCGCTGATGGCCTACGCCTATCTTGAAGCCTATGATGATACAGGGAACGAGCAATATAAACAGGTAGCGGCAGAAACGCTCGATTACGTCCTGCGCGAGCTGACCGGCCCGGACGGCGAGTTTTATTGCGGGCAGGATGCTGATAGCGACGGCGTAGAGGGAAAGTATTATACCTTTACACAAAAAGAAATCCATGAGATCCTCGGTGAACGGGATGCAGAAGAATATTGCAGGCGGTTCGACATTACAGAGCAGGGCAGCTTTGAAGGTAAAAGCATCCCTAACCTTCTGCGCTGCAAAGCCTGGGAAGAGGAAAGCGCTGAAATGCGCGCGGCCCGGAAAAGCCTGTATGATTACCGACTGGCCCGGACGCAGCTGCACACTGATGATAAGGTGCTGACCGCTTGGAATGCGCTGATGATAACGGCCATGGCAAAAGGATACCGTACCTTGGGTGACGCACGTTATCTTCGCGCAGCGCGGCGGGCGCGCGCCTTTATCGCCGAGCGATTGACCGACGACGAAGGTCGGCTTTTCCTTCGATGGCGGGCTGGACAGAAGGCGAGCAAAGGCCAGCTGGACGATTACGCTTTTCTGACCTGGGCGTTGATAGAGCTTTATGAGACGACATTTGACACCCAGTACCTTCGTGACGCTGAACGCGCCGCGCTTTGGATGTATGAGCTTTTCCTACGGGAGGAGGGCGGCTTTTATATGACCCCCGCCGATGGGGAAAGTCTCATCAGCCGGCCCTGCGAATGGCATGACGGCGCGATGCCGTCCGGCAATTCTGTTGCAGCGCTAGCGCTTGTAAAGCTATCTAACTTAACGGGGGAAAGGGCATGGATGCAGCGCGCAGAGCGCCAGATGTCCGATGCTGCGGGCGCTATGGCTCATTATCCATCGGGGTATTGCTTCTCTCTGCTTGCCATGATGGAATTCCTGGCGCCCCCGCGCCATGTCGTATGCTGTCTGTCAGAAGGCATGCCGGAAGGACTGAAGCCCCTGCTGTTCCGATACAGGACTCAGGCCGTCGTTAAAACGACAGGCAATGCAGAAGAGCTGGGGCTTCTGCTTCCGATGACACGCAATTATGCCGTTCCGGAAAGTGGGGAGAGCTACTATGTCTGTGAGGCGGGCCGCTGCCGCGCGCCAGTCAGGCATCTTGAGGGACTGGAAGGGCTCTTGCGGGAAAAACGGGATGCAATATAGAAATGCAGCCGCACAAGCGGCTGCATTTTTATAGGCAGGGTTCGATATCACATGGTCAGCGTTCCGTTTTCGTCCTCCAGCAGCAGCAGGATGTTTTCTTCGACGCCGGTCTGGGCATTGATATAAACGATGGCGTGCATACCGTCGGACGTCTTGCAGATGAACTCATGGCAAAGCAGCTCATATTTTCCTTCAGTTGGGATAACGGCTAGCCCGCTGGACAAAACGGTCAGAGAGGGATCAACCTGTGCCCTGGCGTCGTCGGCAGAAAAAGCTGCTTCCTCAAGCGTACGCTGCTTGTGCGACATGACATAGCCGCGCGATTCAAAGCCGATGATGCTGCCGTCGTCTAGCGCGACGGAGACCTTGACCAGATCGGGATAAATAGTGACGCCGTCTTGCACAGAACAGAAATTAATGGTAATCATTCCCTCAAACAGGGTATGGTAGCTTTCTTTCATGTTGGCATAGCCGTGCTCCTGCAAAAAAGCGGCGGCGCGTGCGACGCCTTCTTCACTTGACAGGGTGGCTTGGCCGAGATCGCGGTATAAGGACATGCGGTAGACTATCCCGCCCGAGCGGGACACGTCGACGCTGACTCCTGAAGGGGAGGAAAAGCTGTAGCAGGGGATGCTCCCCTCTCCCTTATAGTCAAGCGTCAGCTCGCCCTGCGGCACGGCGCAGAAAGCGGCGGCCGATGCACGGGCCTCGTCTTCGCTGACCTCGGCCTTGCCTTCCAGCATGGCGGGGGTCTGTTGGTCGAGATGCTGGGAAAAGGGGCCGTCGTAGATGAGAGTGGCATATTCGGGGAATTCCTGTTCAACGGTGCTGAAGGAGGAAGCAAGAGCGGCGTCCCCCGTACCGTCATAGGTCAGCTCACCGGCGTCCAGACGGGCCTTGAGAAGCGTAAGCTCGCCTGTCAGCGACTGCGCGGTGTCGCACAGCGACGTCAGCGCTTCCTTTTGCTCCGGGGTAACCGACTGCCCGCGCGACGCGCTGCGCAGCAGGGAATATGCGTAATCGCCGGTACGGGCGATAAAGGTCTGGGTGTTCTCCAGCCCGCCGTCTGCTGCGGGCAGAAGTGAAAGGGCGCTTTTGGCCGTTTCCGACTGACGCCAGATTTGCGCCGACAGGGTGGATACGGTGGAGGGCGACGCCGTATAGCGGATCTTTTGCAGAGCGGCGTCTAGGTTGGACAGGCTGTCAAGCAGCTCGGAATAAGCCTTTTCCTGGGAAAGGGAGATGGTCGTTTCATACCGTTCGGCCCGCGCAGCATAGTACAGGGTGCTGCCGGCCAGGATAAGGCACAGCGCCAGGGAAAAACTGGCAAGATGGGTGAAAAAGCGTCGGTCTTTCATACTGGATGCCCTTTCTTTGCGTTTAAATTTGGCTTGATGAACACATTTTTCGCAAAATATTTACATTTATTCCACGCCGCGGCACAGCCAGCGCTTGCCCTTTTGCGGCAGATATGGTAATATGGCAATGTGTGTTGTGAATCAAATCACTTTTGAAAGGGAGAGATTCATGCAGTACCATTTTTCTGAGCGGATGCTTAACCTGAAGCCTTCGGTCATCCGTGAAATTCTGAAAAGCGTAACCCCGGATATGATCGCTTTCGCAGCGGGCAACCCGTCAACCGATACCTTTCCCATTGAAGAAATGGGGGCCATCGCGGCCGACTTGTTTGCAGACAAAAGCCGCATTGCCGGCATTTTGCAGTACGGCGTGTCGGAAGGGTACGCCCCCCTGCGCAAGATATGCTTTGATCGCATGCGGAGCAAGTACTTAACGGGTGGCGATGGGGATGATATCCTCATCACCAGCGGCGGCCAGCAGGCCATAGATCTTTTTACCAAGGCGATGGTCAACCCGGGAGACACCGTTATCGTCGAAGGGCCCAGCTTTATCGGCTCGCTCAACACCTTCCGCACCTATGAGGCCAATCTCGTGGCCGTCCCCATGCAGCCGGACGGCATGGATCTCGATGAGCTTGAGCTGCGGCTTAGAACCGAAAAGAACGTCAAGTTCATTTATATTATCTCTACCTTCCAAAACCCTTCGGGCTATACGACCAGCCTGGAAAAGCGGAGGGCCATCCTGGAGCTTGCCGAAAAGTACGACGTGCTTATTCTGGAAGACAACCCCTATTTCGAGCTGCGGTATGAAGGGGAATATGTCCCCAACATCAAAAGCCTGGATGCCGCAGGCCGCGTTTTGTACTGCGGCAGCTATTCCAAGATTTTGTCGGCCGGTATTCGGCTGGGCTACGCCATTGGCGCAAAAGACGTCATTTCCAAAATGGTCATCGGCAAGCAGGCGACCGATGTACACACCAACCTGTTTTTCCAGGTTGTGGCGGCCGAGTTCATGACACGTTACGACCTTGACGCGCATATCGAAAGGGCACGCGGCATCTACCGCGCAAAGCGCGACGTCATGCTGTCCTGTCTGGAGAAAAAGCTGCCGAAGGAAGTGACGTTCTCTCGTCCGCAGGGCGGGCTTTTCGTCTGGCTGGATTTGCCGGAGGGCAGCGACGGCAAGGCTCTCGCCGCCCTGACGGTGCAGCAGAGGGTATCCATTGTGCCGGGCAACTGCTTTATGGTTGAGGATGAAAAGGTCAGCTGCGGCGTGCGGCTCAATTTCTCTATGCCCAGCGTCGAGCAGATCGAAAAAGGCACGGATATTCTCGCCGCATGTGTAAAACAGTACCTGGGGCGTTAAACTAAACCTGAGCCAACCCGCCGATGCTCCGCGCGGCCGCGCCGCGCGGGGCATTGGACACTTTATACCACATCGCGCAGTTAAAACGCAGCACGGGCGGGCGTCAAGCCGGCCCCGTGGCAAGGCAGGGATAAAGAATGCTTATTGACAACAGTTTGATGCTGACGGCCCTTTTCGCCTTTGTACTGGCACTGGCCATTTCCTTTGGGGCGACGCCGGCCGTCAAGATTCTGGCCAAGCACTTCGGCGCAGTTGACGTGCCCAAGGACAACCGGCGGATGCACAAGGTCCCTATCCCGCGCATGGGCGGCCTGGCTATTTTCCTTGGCTTTATCGTCAGCGTTTTGATGTTCGGCCATCTGGACGCCCAGATGAACGCGATTTTGCTTGGCGCCGTTCTCATTGTCATCCTGGGTATACTGGACGATAAGATGGCGCTGCCTCCTTCGGTCAAGTTTGCGGGGCAGATCGTCGCGGCGCTCATCCCGGTGCTCAACGGCGTTGACATCGAGCGCTTTACTAACCCCTTTTCCGACGGGGGATATTTTTCGCTTGGTATTTTCGCCATCCCTGTCACAGTAATCTGGATTGTCGGCCTGACAAACGCCGTCAATTTTATCGACGGACTAGACGGGCTGGCCGTCGGCGTTTCCTCCATTGCGTCCATTACCATGTTCACCATCGCCGTTTTGGTGTCGGAAAACTACGTCGCCATTGTAATGGCGGCGCTGGCGGGGGCCTGCATCGGCTTTATGCCCTATAATATGAACCCGGCCAAAATTTTTATGGGAGACACCGGTTCGATGTTTCTCGGCTACATCCTGGCAACCATGTCCATCCAGGGACTGTTCAAATTTTATGCGGTCGTTTCCTTCGCCGTTCCCTTTATCATGCTCGGCCTGCCCATCTTTGACACCGCCTTTGCCATTATCCGCAGGCTGATGAAGGGGCAAAGCCCCCTGAAGGCCGACCGAGGACATGTCCACCACAGGCTGATAGACATGGGATTTGACCAGAAGCAGTCGGTCGCCATTTTGTATGTTCTCAGCGTTATCCTGGGCCTGTCGGCCGTGCTGCTGACGACAAGCGGCGAGGTCAAGATCATCATCCTTGCCGTTACCGTACTGCTTGCCGTCGTCATCGGCATGAGCATCACGGCCTATGATCAGCACAGCGAGCAGAAAAAGGAAGAGGCGGCCGGGCAGGAAAAGCGGCAGCAGATACCGTCGGATGGAGAAAAGGAGGGGCAGGATGAGCAAAATTAAGGTCATGTCCATTTTCGGCACCCGGCCGGAAGCTATCAAAATGGCCCCGCTGGTGCGCGCCATGGCGGAGACGGATGAGATAGAGTCGCAGGTCTGCGTCACGGCGCAGCACCGGGAAATGCTCGACCAGGTGCTGTCCGCCTTTTCCATCGATCCCCAGTATGATCTGGACATCATGCAGCCCAGGCAGACGCTGCCGCAGATCACCGTCCGGGCCCTGACAGGGCTGGAAGAGGTGTTAAGCCAGGCGCGGCCCGACCTTGTTCTGGTCCACGGCGACACGACGACCACCTTTACAGCGGCGCTGGCTGCTTTTTACTGCCGCATACCTGTCGGCCATGTAGAAGCGGGCTTGCGCAGCCATGACAAATTTTCCCCTTATCCTGAAGAAATCAACCGCCGTCTTAGCGGCGTTTTGGCAGATCTTCACTTTGCGCCCACAGCGCAGAACGCTGAAAACCTGCGCCGCGAAGGGGTCGGCAGCAATATTTTTATTGTAGGCAACACGGTTATCGATGCGTTGAACACTACGGTGCGCGGCAATTATTGTTTTGAATTGGACGAGCTCAACCATCTGCCCTACGGCCAACGCCGCATTGTCCTGCTGACGGCTCACCGCAGGGAGAATTACGGTGAGCCGATGGAAAACATTGTCCAGGCCGTGCGTGAGCTGGCGCTTCGTTACCCCGACGCAATCTTCATTGACCCGCTGCATCTCAGCCCTTATGTGCAGGAGACGGTGCGCAGCGCGCTGGGCAGTCTGTCCAACGTCCGGCTTGTCCCGCCGCTCGGCGTTTTGGATATGCACAACCTGATGGCCCGCTGCCATCTGGTGATGACCGACTCCGGCGGATTGCAGGAGGAAGCGCCCGCACTTGGAAAGCCGGTGCTTGTCCTGCGCCGCGAGACGGAACGGCCGGAGGCGGTCGCCGCCGGCACGGTCAAGCTAGCTGGCGTAAAAAAAGACGGCATTGTCGCCGCCGCCGTCCGCCTTATGGACGATTCCGCGGCGTATCAGGAAATGGCCCGTGCCGCCAACCCATATGGCGACGGCAGGGCGTGCCGCCGGATCACGCAGGATATTTTGTACCACTTCGACTTGTCCGACCTGCCAGCTGAGGATTTTTCTCCGCGCTGACAGGAGGAAAAGGGGGAGAAGGATGAACAAGAAAAACACGCTGCGCGTCGCCGCCGCCGCCGGCGTTCTGACGGCCGGCATCCTTGTCAGCTTTTATTGGTCATCTGGACAATCCTCGGCGCCGGACATCATTCTGCCGGAATCGGAGACGGCCGATATCGGCGTCGACATCCAGCGCGAACAGTATAATGGGCGCGTTGTCTCTGAGGTTGAGATCGATAAAGATTCCGTCCAGCGTGTCATCGCCACGCTTAAGCGCCCCGAACAGTATGTGTATGAAGGGACGGGCACTTACTATTATGAAGGCGGCCAAAGCGCCGTTACCGTCCGCGGCGCAGTGCGCGGAGATTTGACAAAAGTGGTGCAGAGTCTGCCGGGCAACACCTATAAGCATATGATATTGACGGGAGCCGAGATTTATATTTGGAGCAGCGGCTCGCTATCCTTTTACCGTGGAGCAGCTGGGGAAACAAGCAGAGACGACCTTTCCCTTGTCCCGACGTATGAGGATGTGCTGAACGTCGACCAGCAGGATGTGCTTGAAGGCGGCTTTGAAGAATATGAAGGGGTATCATGCATCTATGCTGAATGCTTAAACAGCCTGACGGGATACCGCGACCGGTACTATATTTCGGCGGCGAACGGGCTGCTTGTCGGCGCGGAAAGCTATGACGGCGATATGCTGGTGTACCGTGCCGTCATCACGCCGGACGACAGCCAGCAGGTGGAGGACGATTGGTTTCTCCTGCCGTCTGGAACTGTCGTCACGGGGTGATGGGCTAGAACCCCAGAAGCAGCAGCGCGCCGATGATGAGCAGCGTATCGCTGATGTTGTCGTCGCCATCGGCGATGAGAAAGTAGACCAGAACGAGCAGCAGGAGGGTATCCGCGTCAAACTCCGGCAGCTTGAATCCGCTGCCGCCCATCAGGTTTTTCAGCGCGCCCAAACCCTTGGGCTTCGGCTCGTCGGCGGTGACGGGCTCGGCCGCAGGGGGACTGGGAGCCGGCTGCGGGGCCGGATTC